>NZ_DBIC01000069.1:0-24040 GCF_002296545.1 Herbaspirillum sp. UBA812
CGCTGCCATCGAGGCCCACGACCAGTCCATAGCCAACCAGCTGGTTCTGACGCACGCCCTGGATGCTGGCCAGGTCCTTGAGTCGCTCGGCGTGGGCCGGCGCGGCAGCGGCCACGCACAGTGCGGCCACGGCAGCAGCCGACAGGAGCTTGCTGCCCATCCTGATCATGTCCATGGCGAAAAATCCTTTCCGGGTCATTGCACTACTCCACATCAGAAAGGAGAAACGCTGAAGAAGAAACGGCCCAGCGACGACATGAAGTCAGCCATGTCGACGCGGGTATTGGTACGGTATTCGACCTTGGCGTCAGCCACCAGGGTGGACGAAACGGTGTTGCCGGTCTGGATGTTGTCGGGGCTGACGGTGCCGGAGAAGCGCACGTACTCCACGCCCTTGTCCAACGCTACCTGCTTTTCACCAGAGACCACCAGGTTGCCGTTGGGCAGCACCTCCACCACGGTCACGCCGATGGTGCCGGTGAAGGTGTTGCTGGAGCTGGTGGCGCCCTTGTCCTCGAATTTGGAGGACGAACTGCCGGACGCTGACAGCTCCTTGATGGACGTGCCAAAAATGGTCGGTGCCGGCGAGGCCACCGCGCCCGTCTTGCTGGCAGAGCTGCCGGCGGACTTGCCGGCACTGGTCTTTTCGTTGATGACGATGGTGATGGTGTCACCCACCAGGCGCGCGCGACGGTCTTCCAGCAACGGCCGGTAGACCGCCGACTGGAAGATCGCGCCCGAGGTCGGCGGCGCATAGGAAGCCGGTTGCGGACGCGCCGTCTTGGGCCCGGTCACGATACTGTCCGGCACGGTGGTGCAGGCGCTCACGCTCAACACGCCCGCGATGGTGGCCAATTTCAGCATGCTCTTCATCATTGCCTCGTCCTTCTTCTGCTACCGACTGCCTTGTTCAAAAACCACTGCACGACTGCATTACAGCTGCGAAATCTTGGCCAGCATCTGGTCGGAAGTGGTGATGGCCTTGCTGTTGATTTCGTAGGCGCGCTGGGTCTGGATCATGTTGACCAGTTCTTCCACCACGTTCACGTTGGAGGTTTCCACGTAACCCTGCCACAGCGCACCGGCACCGTTGGTGCCCGGGGTGTTCGGGTTCGGGGTACCGGAAGCGGCGGTTTCCACGTACAGGTTTTCGCCACGGCTTTCCAGACCAGCCGGGTTGATGAAGGTGGCGACCTGGATGGTGCCGATCTGGGTGGTGGCGGTCGAACCGGCCTGCATGATCGACACGGTACCGTCACGGCCCACGGTCAGCTTGGTGGTGTTGAGCGGAATGGTAATCGGCGGCTGCAGGGTGTAGCCGCTGGAGGTCACCATCTGGCCCTGGCTGTCGGTCTGAAAGGAACCGTCGCGGGTATAGGCGGTGGTGCCGTCCGGCAGCAGGATCTGGAAGAAGCCGTTGCCCTGGATCGCCAGATCCTTGTCATTGTTGGTCTGGTTGACGTTGCCTTGGGTGAAGATACGTTCGGTGGCGACCGGACGCACGCCGGTACCGATCTGCAGGCCCGAGGGCAATTGCGTCTGCTGCGAGGACTGGGCACCGGGCTGGCGCACGGTCTGGTACAGCAGGTCTTCGAAGACGGCGCGCGAACGCTTGAAACCGTTGGTGCTGACGTTGGCCAGGTTGTTGGAGATCACGTCCAGTTGCGTCTGTTGCGCATCCAGGCCGGTCTTGGAAATCCACAGGGAACGAATCATTTGTTTCTCCGGTAATCAGCGCTTGCGCTGCGGGTGCATCGGTGAAGTCAGGTGCGTAGGCAGCATCAAGACAGCGACAGGATCGTGGTCGCCTTGGTCGAATCACTTTCGGCGGTCTGGATCACTTTCATGTTCATTTCGAACTGGCGCGACAGGTTGATCATGTTGACCATTGCTTCCACCACGTTCACGTTGCTGCCTTCGACCGCACCGCTGGCCAGGCGCACATTGGCGTCGGGCTGGGCGGCACCGGTGATGGTGCGGAACAGGCCGTCGTCGCCGCGTTTCAGGTTCTTCTCGTCCGGGTTGACCAGCTTGATGCGGCCCAGCACGTTGACCGCATTGGGAATGCCGTTGGTCGGGATCGACGACACCGTGCCGTCAGCCGCGATGGCCACGGTGGTATCGGGCGGAATCGTGATCGGACCGCCGTCGCCCTGCACGGACTGGCCGTTCTGGGTCTGCAGGATGCCGTTCTCGTTGATCTTGAAGCTGCCGTTGCGGGTGTAGGCTTCGCCGCCATCGGCGGTCTGCACCGCGATCCAGCCACGGCCCTGAATGGCCACATCCAGCGCACGGCCGGTGTCCTGGATCGGACCCTGCGAAAAATCATTGCCTGCGGTGGAGTCCACCACGAAAGCACGCGTCGGCAAGCCCTGCCCCACCACCGGTGCCGAACGGAAGGTATTCAATTGGGCACGAAAGCCCGTGGTCGTGGCATTGGCCAGGTTGTTGCTGGCGCTGGCTTGCTGCTCAAGCGTGTGCTTGGCGCCCGACATCGCTGTATAGACCAGACGATCCATATCACCCCTTAGTGGTGGTACCCATCCCTGGCACCACCGGTTGAAACCGGCCACCGGCGACGCCGGCAGCCTTGAAGCAGGCGCGCCGCAAGGCGCGCCGGAACACCCTGTTAACGCAGGCTGACCAGCGTCTGCAGCACGGTATCCTGCACCTTGATGGTCTGCGAGTTGGCCTGGTAGACACGCTGCGCCACGATCATGTTGACCAGCTCGGCGGTCAGGTCGACGTTGGAGTCTTCCACCGCACGTGCCTGCAGGGTACCGAAGGTACCCGTGGTCGGCTTGCCCACCAGCGGGCTGCCGGCGGCGGCCGTGGCGGAGTACAGGTTGTTGCCCAGCGGCTGCAGGCCGTTGGGGTTGGCGAAATTGACCAGCACCACGCTGCCCAGATTCTTGGTCTGCTGGTTGCTGTAGGAACCGACGATGGTGCCGTCCTTGTCGATCGAGAAGCTCGACAGGGTGCCCGGCGGCATGCCGTTCTGGCTCTGCGCCAGGTTGACGAAGGCCGAACCGGTCTGGGTCGAGCCGGTGTAGCTCAGCGCAATGGTGCTGGCGAAGTTGCCGCCGGCCTTGGCGATGCCGGGGTTGGTGCCGGTCGAACGCAGGTCGATGGTCATGGCACCGCCCGAGGTCAGGGTACCGGTCGAATCGAACACCATCGAACCCAGCTTCAGGGGCGTGGTACCACCGGAGGTGGTGGTCAGGGTCTTGCCGTCGACGGTGGCGTAGACGTCCCAGGTAGTGGTCGGCGGCGTGCCGGTCGGCGTGTTCTTCACATAGAAAGTCTGGACGCTGTACGGATTGCCCAGACTGTCATAGATGGTCACGCCGGTCGAGTTGTTGTACGAGGTCGGGTCGGTGGCGCTGAAGGTGGTCGTGGTCGGCACGGTCACGCGCGAATCCAGGTTGACCTTGGTATTGACGGTGGTGGTGGTGGTCGCCGGGATCGAGGAGGTATCAATCTGCAGGCGCACCGGATCGCCACCGGTCACACCGGCTGCATAACCCATCAGGAAGGCCCCGTTCATGCTGGGGTTGACGATGTAGCCGTTCTTGTCGAGCTGGAACTGGCCATTGCGCCCGTACATCGGCGACAGGTCGCTGGAGCTGGCGGCCAACTGGAAGAAACCGTCACCATTGATGGCGATATCCAGCGGGTTGTTGGACGACGTGATATTGCCCTGGGTGAACTGTTGCGCCACATTGGCCACGGTCACACCGATACCCACCGGCGAATTGCCGGAACGGTTCATGGAATTGGCGTACATGTCGGCAAACTGCGTCTGCGACTGCTTGAAACCCACCGTGCTGGCGTTGGCCACGTTATTACCGATGACGTCCAGGCTCTTGGCTGCGCCGTTCAGTCCGCTCAGACCTTGCTGAAAACTCATGAGATATCCCCTTGTTCCGAATGTTGTCGGTAATGACGATTAAAGAATTTGCACGACGTCGGTCGGCTTGATGGTGCCGACATTGGTGACGTTGAGCTTGACGCCGTCCGACGCAGTCGAGACGCTGGAAACGGTACCGAAGGACAAGGTCGATGCGCTGACCGCCGTCCCGTTGTTGGAAGCACTGACCGTGAAGGTGTAATTGCCATCGGCCACCTTGCCACCGGTGTCGTTGGAGCCATCCCAGATCACCGGCACCACGCCGGCGGCCTGGGTGCCCAGGTCGGTGGTGTGCACCACGGCACCCGAGGAATCCTTGATGGTGACCACCACGGAGGAGGCGGTACCGGACAGGTTCACGCCGAACACCGCCTTCTGGCTGGTGGTTTCCGTACCGCTGGCATCCTTGGTGGTATCGCTGGTCAGCTGGATGCTGTTGCCCGGGGCCAGCACGCTGTGGCCGATCATGTTGGCGGTCGACAGCGCTTGCGAGGAGTTGAGGTTGCTCATCAGCGTGGACAGCGAATTGTTCAGCTGGCTGATGCCCGACACCGTGGACAGCTGCGCCATCTGGGTAGTCAGCTGCGAATTGTCCATCGGGTTGCTGGGGTCCTGGTTCTTCATCTGCGCGATCAACAGCGTCAGGAAGCGGTTCTGGATCGCATCCGGGCTGTTGTTGTCCAGGCTGGAAGAGCTGGTGGTAGTGGACGAGCTGCTGCTCGTGCCATTCATTGCGGTGAGCAGGTCACTGGAGACGATTGCCATGGTTCAGGTCCTGGTTATTGGCCGATGGTGAGGGTCTTGACGAGCATGGCCTTGGCCGTGTTCATCGTTTCCACATTGGTCTGGTAAGAGCGGGAGGCCGAGATCATGTTGACCATTTCCTCGACCGGATTGACGTTGGGCATGGCGACGTAGCCATTGCCATCGGCCATGGGATGCTTGGGGTCGTAGACCAGCTTGGGCGGAGCCTGATTCTCGACCACGGCCGCCACTTTCACGCCGCTGTCCTTGACGCTGCCCACCGGAATGGCTTCGAACACCACCTGCTTGGCCCTGTAGGGCGTGCCATCGGGGCTGGTCGCGCTGTCGGCGTTGGCGATGTTGCTGGCCGTGGCGTTGAGGCGCTGTGCCTGGGCGCTCATGGCCGAGCCGGCGACGTTGAAGATGTTGGAAAGAGACATGTTTATCAGCCCGGTTGGATAGCGTTCAGCATGGCCTTGATCTGGCCGTTCACGGAGGTGACGCCGGCTTCGTAGCGGATGCCGTTGTCCAGGAATTCATTGCGCTCCACATCCATATCGACCGTATTGCCGTCCACGCTGCCCTGGGCCGGCGTGCGGTACTGCAAGGCGGTGCCGCCGATGCTGCCCGGACCGTTGTCGGGCGCGGTGCCGGCCACGTGCGTGGCAGCAGTGCGCTCCAGCTGCAGCGGCGGAATCGTGTTGGACTTGCTGTCCAGCGCATTCTTGAGCGCGTCGGCAAAGTTGACGTCACGCGCCTTGTAGTTGGGCGTGTCCGCGTTGGCGATGTTGGACGCCAGCACCTGCTGGCGCTGTGACCGCAGGTTCAGCGCCATCTCGTTGAAACGGAAATAATCGTCGAGCTTAGAGACCATCAGGTCCTCCGGAAGTACCAGCGCCCCCTGTCCTGCCCGGCCGGTTGCCGGGCCACTTGCGGACTGCGCCGATGATGGAATTACGTAGGCTTGATCATACGTTCGCACCCCGAACTCTAAGGGGCGATAAAGAGAGAAAAGCCTCCCCTGTTTGCCCTTTTGACCTCGCGCGCGCGACGTACCATGAGTGCCAAGATTCGCCTATGCCCTGCGGGCAAGTTGCACAAAATGAAACACGCTTTCCGCGCCCTGCGCCGCACTTTCGCCGTCCTGTCCTTGCTGGCAGCCGGCCTGGGGGCGACTGCGCCTGCACTCGCCCAGAACGACCCCAACTCCCCCCAAAAGCAAGACTTGCAAGCCCTGCAACAAGTGGCGGAGCAATTCCTGAAAAGCCAGACCTCGGGCCTGCCCGGCAGCGTCACGGTCACCATCGATCCGGCCGATGCACGCCTGACGCTGGCGGCCTGCCTTGAACCGCAAGCCTTCATGCCCAATGGCGGCCGCCTGTTCGGCCGCACCACGGTCGGCATCAAGTGCGTGGCCCCCTCCCCCTGGACCATCTACCTGCGCGCCAATGTGCAGGTGATCTCGGATTACCTGGTCGCCGCGGTCCCGCTGGCCCAGGGCCAGACCATCAGCGCCAGCGACATCACGCGCATTCGCGGCGACATGTCGGCGCTGCCCAGCGGCGTGATCACCGAAGAATCACAGGTCATCGGCCGCGTCGCCAACATGTCGCTGCGCGCCGGTACGCCGCTGCGCCTCGACACCATCCGCAACCAGCGCGTGGTGCAGCAAGGCCAGGCGGTACGGGTCGTATCGATCGGTCCGGGCTTCCAGATTTCCACCGAAGCGCGCGCCCTGACCAATGCCAACGAAGGCCAGATGGCCCAGGCCCGGACGGCGGCCGGCCAGGTGGTGAGCGGTATTGCCAAAGCGGGCGGGATTCTGGAAATCAACTATTGAGCCGGTGGCCGCGGTTTCTCTATTGATATGAAGCAATTTCCCGCAGGGCAAGTCCCACGCGGAACGCAGCGGATCGCCCGGACAGGAATGTGAAGAAAAGTACCCGAATTCAGCTTAATTCAGGTGCGGGAATGTTAAAGTTTGCCCAGAACTGGTCGATAATCCATACGACAGGCGGGTGCGAAGCGCCCCCACCCTACAAGGAATACTGCCGTGAACGTTAACGACGCCCTCAAATCTGCTGCCCTCAACACCGAGCAGACGCAAACGCAGACCCGCAACACGACTGCCGCCAATCCTGCTGGCACCGACCCGGCCACCACAAAAGCGGCTTCGGACAGCGTGCGCTTGTCCAGCACCTATCAGGCGCTGGAAACCAAGGACACCAAAAACGGCGGTTTCAATGCCGAAAAAGTGGAAAAGCTGAAAGCGGCCATCGCCAACGGCACTTTCCAGATCGATGCCGACAAGATCGCCGACGGCGTGATCGATACTGTCAAGAATCTCATCAGCGCCCGCCCGGCCTGATTCCCGTTTTACCGCTCAGAGGATCTTTCGCATGAATCCGGCCAGCAACCTGTCCCTGGAACACGCCGCGCTGTCGCGCCTGGTGGAAAAACTGAGCCAGGAACAGGCACTGCTGGCGGAAGCCACCGCCGAAGGCCTGACCGACATCATTACCGAAAAGGCCGCCATCGTTGCTGAAATGTCCACGCTGGCCGGCAACCGCCACGCGCTGCTGGGCAGCCTCGGCTACAGTGCAGATGAAAGCGGCATGCAACAGTGGATGAATGAGCAAGCCAGCGACGCTGACCGCGAGATCTGGGCCAGCCTGTTCGAGCTGGCGCAGGACGCCAAGGAACTGAACCGCGTCAACGGCCTGCTGATCGGCAAGAAGCTCTCCATCAACCAGAGCGCCCTGACCATCCTGCAAGGCAAGACCGGCACCGGCAATTTCTATGGCCCGGATGGCCAGAACAGCATCCGGTCCTCGGGACGCCGTCTGGGCGTGGTATAAGTTTCAGCCGCTTCCCGCTCACGGAAGCACAGCAAGATCGCATCAACAAAAAGCCCGGCATTTGCCGGGCTTTGTCGTTAACGCGTCCTGCGTCCTCTCTCGGATCTGCGCCCTGAAGGCAGGCAGCCTCAGGCCACCCCGCTCCAGGAATGCTCGCGCAGATAGGAACGCATGCGCGAGATCGCCTGGCTGTGCAACTGGCACACGCGCGATTCGGAAACGCCCATGACGGCGCCGATTTCCTTGAGGTTCATTTCCTGCTCGTAGTACAGCGCCATCAGGATCTGCTCACGCTCGGGCAAGGCCTTGATGGAATCCACCACGGCTTCGCGGAAACCGCCATTGATCAGGCTCTGCAGCGGATCATCCTCGCCGTCGCCGGTCTGGTAGCGGTCCAGGAAGTGTTCGTGGCCGCCCTCGTCGTCGTGAAAATCTTCGTAATAGATCAACTGGTGGCCGCCGCAGTCGGTCAGCAGCGACTGATACTCGGCCAGGCTGATCTTCATGTGCTGCGCCACTTCCGCTTCTTGCGGCTGACGGCCCAGTTGCTGCAGCAGGGACTGCATGGCTTCTTCCACCTTGCGCGCATTCTGGCGGATGCTGCGCGGCAGCCAGTCGCTGCTGCGCAGCTCATCCAGCATGGCACCACGGATACGCTGCACGGCGTAGGTCTCGAACTGCGCGCCATGGGTTTCCTCGTAGCGGTTGACGGCGTCGAGCAAGCCCATCATGCCGGCCTGGATCAGGTCGTCCACCTCTACGCTGGGGGGCAGCTTGGCCTTGAGCTGATGCGCCAGTTTCTTGACCAGCGGCGCATGCTGCTCCAGCACGTCGTTCTTGCCCTTTTTTCCCTTGACGTTATACATGCACGTCACACTCCCAGACTGGCGCCGTCGGTGGCCATCCCGTAGCTGCTGCGAGCCGCATCCGGACCGGCCGTGAAGCGCTTGGACAGGCGCTGGAAAGCCAGCGCGGCACCAGCGAAGGGAAACACGTCCATCACCGCCCGCCCCTGTCCGGTGGCGCGGCGAATATGGTCATCCGCCGGAATCGCGCCGATGAAATTGAGCTGCGCCGCCAGGTAGCGGCTGGCCGCTTGGGCCATGTTGGCGTAGACGGTACGGGCTTCGGCTTCGGTGGCATCGTTGACGATGAGACTGAAAGGACGACGACCGATGCGGTCGCTCAGGCTCTTGAGGAGCACATAGGCCGCCTTGATCGAAGACGCCGTAGTCGAGACCTGGATCACGATCTCACCCATTTCCATGGTCGGCACCGGCAGCGACAGGTCACGTGCCAGCACGCCATTGACCAGTGTGATCTCGGCCTGCTCGATGAGGCTGTCGAAGATCTCCGCCAGACGGCCGGCATGCGGATCGGTCGCCGAGGGCACGCTGCGGCGGGCGATGCGCGCCATCGAAAAACCTTCCGGCAGGAGCCGTGTGGCTTCCGCCATCGGACGCTCCATGCGCGCCACTTCCTGCAGGGTCGCCACGTCGTGACGCAGGCCGATGCGGGTCAGCAGACCCGTTGTGGCAACGTCGCCATCCACCACCAGCACGCTGTGCTTGGCCTGTGACAGTGACGCAGCCAGATTGATGAGCATGGCACTCTTCTCTTCCTCACCCAGCACCGAGAAGAAGGTGAACAGCCTGGGCACCGGACGCTCCAGCATCCGGCGCAGCCCTGCTGCCTGGTCGATATCGTAACTAGCCAAAGCTCACCTCACGCAGTCCCCGGTCATTCATGGACATGGCAGTAGGACCGATCACGCCCGGCAACTCACCCTCCTGGAATTCGAAAGGGGCGGTTTCGCGCTTCTGCTTGAAGGCACGGTCGGCCAGGTAGAGCTTGTTGGCCACATGCAGGTCTTCCGGCACGCGCTGGCCATTGGCCACGTAATGCAGGTTGAGCTTGTGGCGGATCACCACATCCAGCACGTTGCCGATGGTGGCGGCTTCGTCCAGCTTGGTGATGATGCAGCCGGCCAGCCCGGAGCTGGAATAGGCATGTACCACTTCATTGAGCGTACCGCCGGTGGCGGTGGCATTCAGGCACAGCAGGCGCTTGATGTCCACGCCGGCGCCGGCCAGCATGGCGTCCTGCTCGGCCACCATCTGGTCGCGCTGGCCGACACCGGCGGTGTCGATCAGCACGGTGTGCTTGCCCTTGAGCTCTTCCAGGGCGATGCGCAGGTCGGTCTCATCCTTGACCGAGTGCACCATCACGCCGAGGATCTTGCCGTAGATGCGCAGTTGTTCGTAACCACCGATACGGTAGCCGTCGGTCGTGATCAGGGCCAGCTTGCCGGAGCCGTGGCGCATCACGCAGCGCGCCGCCAGCTTGGCGGTGGTGGTGGTCTTGCCCACGCCAGTGGGGCCGACCAGGGCGAAGACGCCGCCGTTTTCCAGCAGTTCGTTTTCGTTGGCCAGGGTATTGAGATTGCGCGCCAGCACCGACTTGACCCAGAACATGATGTCCTGCGACTTGGAGTTGGCAGGCAGGTTTTCGGTGATCAGGCGCGACAGGCTGGCCGAGAAGCCGGCCGCCAGCATTTCCTTCAGCACCACGCCCTTGAGCGGATCGCGTTTCTGCGTACCGCCCCAGGAAATCTCGGCCAGCTGGGTTTCCAGCACGCCGCGCATGGAGCGGATCTCGCTCATGACTTCGGAAAGGATTTCGTCGTAGTCCTTGCCATCGAATTCAGGCAGGGCCGAACGTGGACGCTGGTCATGTTCACCGGATTCCTGCGCCTGCTGGGCCGAGGCCGGACGGCCACCGGCCGCCTGCTCCGCACGGCGGCTGCGCCAGACGCGGGCATCGCTGGCCGGAGCAGCTTCCACCGGGCGCGCAGGCGCGCGGCCGTGGGCCGGCTGGTCCAGCAATGGCGCATTCTCGGGGCGCGCGGCGCGGGCCGGCTGCTGGGCCAGCGGCGACGACAGCAGCGCCGGACGCTTGGCCTGCTGTGCGTTCGGCGCACCGGACTGCTGCTGCAGCGAGGCCGCCTGCGGGCGAGCATTGGGGTCGCGCGCGCCGGTCGGGGCCACCAGGGTGGTCATGTCCTCGTTGGCCATGGCCAGGATCTCCACCCCGTCAGGAATATTGCGGTTGGAGAGAATGACGGCATCCGGGCCAAGCGCCTCGCGCACCTGACGCCAGGCCTCGCGAGAAGAATTGGCGATAAATTTCTTGACGTTCATGCTTGCCCTCCAACTAGGCTGGTAACTTTAATCGTTTTCGACTCGGGTACTTCAGCGTGCGACAGCACGCGCAACTGCGGCATGGCGCGGCGCAGGAAGCGCGCCAGCAAGGTCCGCAGCGGTGCGCCGACCAGCAGCACGGGCGACAGCCCCATCTGCTCCTGGCGCTGCGCCGCCATTTCGGTCTGCTGCACCAGCGAATCGGCCAGGCCCGGCTCGATGCCGCCGGTGTCGCCACTGGCCTGCAGTGCCTGCATGAGCAGGCGTTCGAGCTTGGAATCGAGGGCCATGACGGCCAGCTCGCTCTCGCCCGGGAAAATCTGTTGCACGATGGCGCGTCCCAGCGCAATCCGTACAATCGCCGTCAGGTCGGTCGGATCCTGAATGCGGGCGGCGTGTTCGGCCAATGTTTCGATGATAGTGCGCATATCGCGGATATGCACGCCTTCCAGCAAGAGGTTCTGCAAGACCTTCTGCAGCGTGCCCAGCGGCAGCATCTTGGGCACCAGGTCTTCCACCAGCTTGGGGGCTTCCTTGGCCAGGTGATCCAGCAGGCTCTGCACTTCCTGGCGGCCCAGCAGTTCGGCCGCGTGCGTGGTGATGAGGTGATTCAGGTGCGTCGCCACCACGGTACCGGCATCGACCACGGTGTAACCCATGGTGGAAGCCTGTTCGCGCAGGCTGCTGTCGATCCACACGGCCGGCAGGCCGAAAGCGGGATCGGAGGTCATCATCCCTGGCAGCGGACCAGTCACCATGCCCGGATTGATGGCCAGGTACTGGCCGGCATGCGCCTCGCCGTTGCCCACTTCCACACCCTTCAGGGTGATGCGGTAGGCCGACGGCTTCAGTTCCAGGTTGTCGCGGATGTGAATCGGCGGCGACAGGAAACCGACTTCCTGGGCGAATTTCTTGCGGATGCCCTTGATGCGCTTGAGCAGTTCGCCACCCTGCCCCTTGTCCACCAGCGGGATGAGACGATAGCCGACTTCCAGGCCCAGCGTGTCGACCGGCATGACGTCGTTCCAGGTCGCCTCTTCCGCTTCCGAGGGCGCAGCTGCGGCGGCAGCGGCCTGCGGAGTGGCCGCGGCGGCTTCGGCCTTGGCCGTTTGCACCCGCTTGCTGATGGCGTAGGCACCGCCGGCCATGGCCGCAGCCAGCAGCAGGAAGGCGATGTGCGGCATGCCCGGGATCAGGCCCATGCCGCCGATGATGACGGCGGTAATGTAGAGCACTTCCGGCTTGGCGAAGAGCTGGTTGATCAGCTGCCCGCCGACGTCCTGGTCGTTGGCCACGCGCGAGACCACCACACCGGCGGCGGTCGAGATGATCAGCGAAGGGATCTGCGCCACCAGGCCGTCACCGATGGCCAGCAGCGTGTAGTTCTTCAGCGCGGCATCGAAGGCCAGGTCGTGCTGCACCATGCCCACCACCAAACCGCCGACGATGTTGACCACTGTGACGATGATGCCGGCCACGGCATCGCCGCGCACGTACTTGGAGGCACCGTCCATGGCCCCGTAGAACTCGGATTCCTGCGCCACTTCCTTGCGGCGGGCGCGGGCTTCGGGTTCACCGATCATGCCGGCGTTGAGGTCGGCGTCGATCGCCATCTGCTTGCCGGGCATGGCGTCCAGGGTGAAGCGCGCGCCCACTTCGGCGATACGGCCGGCACCCTTGGTCACCACCATGAAGTTGATGATGGTCAGGATCACGAACACCACGATACCGACGGTGTAGTTGCCGCCGATCAGGAAGTGGCCGAAGGCTTCGATCACCTTGCCGGCGGCATCCGGACCGGTGTGGCCTTCGGTCAGCACCACCCGGGTGGAAGCCACGTTCAGTGACAGGCGCAGCATGGTCGACACCAGCAGCACCGCCGGGAAGGCGATGAAGTCCAGCGGCTTGACGGTGTACAGCGCAGTCATCAGCACGATCACCGACAGCGAGATGTTGAAGCTGAACAGCAGATCCAGCATGAAAGCCGGCAGCGGCAGCACCATCATCGCCAGCATCATGACGATCAGGATCGGGGCCGCCAGCGCCCGGCCGCTCTTGAGCGGGACCCAGGCCGGGATTTTCATGGTATTGAGTTTGGTTGCCATCGTTACTGCCTGTTTCTACTCTTGGGGCCGCGAGGCTTCTTGGGCGCAGTGGCCGGATCAAGGTCCTTGGGCACGTTCAGTTCGGTCGGTTCTACCGGACGGTTGCCGCCGAACTGACCGAAGGTACGCAACTGGAACACGTAGGCCAGCACTTCGGCCACGGCGGTGTAGAGCGCTTCGGGAATCTCGTCGCCGATCTCGGTATGGGCGTGCAGCGCACGTGCCAGCGGCGGCGCTTCCAGCAGCGGCACCTTGTGCTCGCGCGCCAGTTCGCGAATCTTGGCGGCGACGTCGTCGGCGCCCTTGGCTACCACCTTGGGCGCGCCCATCTTGCCTTCGGTGTACTTCAGGGCGACCGCGAAGTGGGTCGGGTTGGTCACCACCACATCGGCGGTCGGCACTTCGGCCATCATGCGGCGGCGGGCCATGGCGCGCTGCATCGCGCGAATCTTGCCCTTGATGTGCGGATCGCCTTCGGATTCCTTGTGTTCCTGCTTGACCTCTTCGCGCGTCATGCGCAGCTTGCGGCCGTAATTCCAGATCTGGTAAGGCACGTCCAGCGCCGCGATCAGGATCAGCGCCGAGACCATGGTGATGAAGCTGATCCACAGCAGCTGCGCGGCATGTGAACCGGCGGTCTTGAGCGATTCCACGCCCAGGCCCATGACGGCATCCAGCTGGCTGCGGATGGCAATCCAGGCCACGGTACCGACCAGCAGCGTCTTGAGCACCGCCTTGCCCAGTTCGACCAGGGAATTGATCGAGAACATGTTGGCAAAGCCGCTGATGGGATTGAGCTTGCTGAATTTGGGCGCCAGTGAATCGACGTTGAACAGCCAGCCGCCCAGCATCAGCGGCGCGGCCATGGCGGCCAGGGTCATCAGGAAGGCCAGCGGGATCATGGAAACGGCCACATCCAGCATATGGGCACTGAGCATGTCGAACAGCAGCGCCGGGTCGAAGGCGGCCGCCCGTTCGAAGGTCAGGGTCGCCACCATGATGCGATCCAGGGCGGTCACTACCGGGCCGCTGAAAAGCCAGACACAGCTGCCGCCGACCAGCAGCATCAAGGTCGTGGCCAATTCGCGCGAACGCGGGACATCCCCCTGCTCACGGGCACGCTCAATGCGTTTGCCCGTGGCGGGTTCGGTCCGCTCCATGTCGCTGTCTTCGGCCATCCGCCGTATCCCCCTGCTAAACCGCTTTTCCGCCAACGCCGGCGCTGGACGGATTTGTAGAACAATAAGGCTAGGATTATTGGCGAGCGGCCGCCCGGATCATCAGGGGAATAGGGGCGAAAAGGTCCCCCATTTCGGACTAGGCAAAACCGCAAGGGTCTGCCTTGGACAAAACGCTGCGTATGGGGCCGTCAAAATGTGAAGAAAGTCAAGCTGGACGGGCACTTGCGGCCACCTGCCCGGCCTGAAAAGCCCGCCCGGCGTGGCGTAGCGGCCACATCAAGACAAAACGCTCCGGACTTGCCTGATTGGCAAATCGGGAGCGTCTATCCGGGTCGGGAGATACGGAGAAACCGGCTTCAGAAGCCCAGACTCTCCAGCAGGTCGTCCACCTGGCCCTGGTTGGCGTGGACATCCTTGCCGGCAGGATCGATCTGGGGACCGTTGAGCAGCCCCGTATCCTCGCGCTTGGTCTCGGTGGGCGCGTAGTCCACCAGCAGCTGCACCAGTTGCGATTCCAGGTCGTGCGCCAGCTTGGTGACGCGCTTGATGACCTGGCCGGTCAGGTCCTGGAAGTCCTGCGCCATCATGATGTCCAGCAGTTGCTGCTTGGTGACGCTGGCGTCTTCGCTGGCCTGGGCCAGGAAGGCGGAGGTCTTCGCCGCCAGCGCGCGGACATCGGCTTCGGCAAAACTGCCGGTAGCAGCCGCATCCCATTGCGCCTTGAGCTCGCTGGCACCTTCATTGATGCGCTCCTGCAGCGGGCTCGCCATTTCGGTGGCGTTGAGCACGCGCTGGGCGGCCTGTTCGGTCATGCGGGCCACGTATTCCAGGCGGTCACGCGCGTCCGGCATGTCGCTGGCGGCTTTTTCCAGAAGCCGGTCGAAGCCCAGGCCGCGCAAGCTGTCGTGCAGGTTGCGCGTCATGTGGCCGATACGGACCAGCACCTCGTCGTTGACCCCGGTGCCCTCGGCGGAGGGCGTGCGAGCAGGATGGGCGGCGTTGTCCACCTCAGCCACCTGCGGCCATTTTTTCGAAGATCTTGCCCAGCTTCTCATCCAGCGTCGCCGCGGTGAAAGGCTTGACCACGTAGCCATTGGCACCGGCCTGGGCGGCGGCGACGATGTTTTCCTTCTTGGCTTCGGCGGTCACCATCAGCACGGGCAGCTTGGACAGGGCCGGATCCTTGCGGATTTCCTGCAGCATGGTCAGGCCATCCATGTTGGGCATGTTCCAGTCGGAGACGACGAAGTCGAACTGGTCGCTGCGCAGTTTCTGCAGCGCCTGCACGCCGTCTTCGGCCTCGTCCACGTTGGTGTAGCCCAATTCCTTGAGCAGGTTGCGCACGATGCGGCGCATGGTCGAAAAGTCATCGACGACTAAGAACTTGGTATTGGGACCCGACATGCTAAGACTCCATCTGAACAATTGAATTCTTGATTATCGGCAAGTTGCACGACGAACTTGAACCGACCTCTCTTTTTACCTCAGCACGGGCGGGAGAGCCCATGCTGCCTCTTATCTGCAACGCATTGTAGTGCAGCAAAACAAAATTGGCAGAACAATAAGCGCTGAAAAATGCTTCATACGCGCAATGCGCGGCTTCCGTGTTCTGCCAGCCACGCCAGCACCCGGGCCGGCATGGATTGCAGCGACAGCACTTCGTGCGCGGCCCCGATGGCAATCGCTTCGCGCGGCATGCCGAAGACCACGCAGGATGCTTCATCCTGGGCAAAGTTGTAGGCCCCGGCATTGCGCATCTCCAGCATGCCCTGGGCACCATCCTTGCCCATGCCGGTCAGGATCACGCCGACCGCGTTCTTGCCGGCACAGGTAGCGGCCGACTGGAACAAGACATCCACCGAAGGACGATGCCGGTTCACCGGTGGGCCCTGATCGAGCTGGGTCATGTAGTTGGCACCGCTGCGCACCAGTTTCAGGTGCGAGTGGCCCGGCGCGATGTAGGCATGGCCAGGCAGCACGCGTTCGTTGCCGGCCGACTCCACCACCGAGATCTTGCACAGGTTGTTGAGGCGCTGGGCGAAGGAGCGCGTAAAGCCTTCCGGCATGTGCTGGGTGATCAGGATGCCCGGGCAGTCGGAGGGCATGCGGATCAGGAATTCCTTGATGGCTTCGGTGCCGCCAGTGGAGGCACCGATGATGATCAGTTTTTCGCTACTGGTGAGCGGATTGCGGATCTGCGGCAAGACCTCGCCGGGCGTGGCCGCCTGCTCGGCGGCGCGCGACGGACGGGCGCGCACGCGCGCCTTGGCGGCGGCGCGGATCTTGTCGGCGATCATGTCGGCATATTCCTGCATGCCGCTCTGAATCGAGATCTTGGGCTTGGTCACGAAATCGATCGCACCCAGCTCCAGTGCACGCAGGGTGATTTCGGAGCCGCGTTCGGTCAGCGAAGACACCATCACCACCGGCATGGGACGCAGGCGCATCAGCTTTTCCAGGAAATCCAGGCCATCCATGCGCGGCATTTCCACGTCCAGGGTCAGCACGTCCGGATTGGTCTGTTTGATCAGCTCGCGGGCAATGATCGGGTCCGGCGCCACGCCGACCACTTCCATGTCCGGCTGGTTGCCGATGATCTCGCGCATCACGCTGCGGATCAGTGCCGAATCGTCGACGATAAGAACTTTAATTTTCATCACTCAATCACTCAATCACTCAAACTCAATGTTGCAGGTTGCCCTGAGATGGGCCGGGTGTCGTCCACCCTGCCCCATCAGAACAGATCCACCTCGCCGCCGACCGGCTTGGTGACCAGCTTGCTGGCGTAGGCTTTTTCGCGGTTCACCAGGGTGTCGTTGTGCATCTGCTTCAGCTTCTTGACCAGCACCTTGCCGGTACGCGGGAAGAAGTACACCTTGCGCGGATAGATATCGTTGAGATCTTCGGCCACCACGCGGATGTTTTCCGCCTTCAGGTAGCGCCGCACGAATTCGGCATTGCGCTCACCCACGTTGATGGCCGAGAAACCGCGCAGCACGTTGCCGCCGCCGAACACCTTGGCTTCCAGGTTCTCGCGCCGCGCGCCGGACTTGAGCACTTCGTTGATCAGCACTTCCATGGCATAGGTGCCATAGCGCGCCGAGGCCGACACCGGGCTGCCATCGTCGCCGCCGCCATCGGGCAGCATGAAGTGATTCATGCCGCCAATGCCGGAGACCCGGTCACGGATGCAGGCCGAGACGCAGGAGCCCAGCACGGTGACGATCATCATGTCCTTGCTGGTGAAGTAGTACTCGCCCGGCAGGATCTTGGCCGCGTCGCAATCGAAAGTGCGGTCGTAGTAGAGATTGGTGGCAATCTGCTCCGAGGCGTGGCTCATGGCTTGGCCCTCACGACGCGCTGGTTGGCGTTGAGCTCATAGACCGTCTTGCCCTTGAGCTTGAGGGCGTCGGAGACATACAGGAAGTTCTCCGAGTGGCCGGCGAACAGCAAGGCGTGAGGCTTCATCAAGGGTACGAATCGGGACAGGATCTTGCTCTGGGTAGGTTTGTCGAAATAGATCATCACGTTGCGGCAGAAGATCACGTCGAACTGGCCGCTGAGGGGCCAGCCATCGCCCAGCAGGTTCAGTTGCTTGAAGGTGATCAGCTTGCGCAATTCGGGACGCACGCGCACGTAACCCTCATGGCTGCCCTTGCCGCGCAGGAAGAATTTCTTGACGCGCTCGGGCGACATCTTCTCGATGCGCTCCATGGGATAGACGCCATTGGCACCGGTAGCCAGCACGTTGGTATCGATGTCGGTGGCCACGATCTGTACGGGCGGCGTCATCGAGCCATAGGCTTCACAGGCGGTCATGGCGATGGTGTAGGGTTCTTCTCCGGTGGAGGCGGCCGAACACCAGATGGTCGCGGGTTCCTTCAGGGTCTTGAGGAAGTCGGCGAGGATGGGGAAATGGTGCGCCTCGCGGAAGAACGAGGTGAGGTTGGTGGTCAGCGCATTGGTGAAGGCTTCCCACTCTTCGGAGTCGTGGGTGCGCTCCAGCATGTCCAGGTATTGCTGGAAGGAAGTGATGCCGGTGGCGCGCAGGCGTCGCGCGAGGCGACTGTAAACCATTTCCTGCTTGCTGTCGGCCAATGCGATGCCGGCCCGCTGGTAGATCAGGCCACGCACTCGCTCGAAATCACGGCTGTTGAAATCGAACTCCTTGCCGGATGATTCGCCCTTGCCTGGTACCGTCGGCTTCACTGTCTTCCCTTCCCTGGCGCAGCGCACGTCGCGGCGCTGCTTGCTATCTGTCGCCCGCCCCATCTGGGCGGACATCCCCTTGGCGCATAATCTATCAGCCGCCTGGCGGGGTCAAGCGAATCAGCCTTGGAAATGAAACGGTTTTACCCCCCTATTGCGACAAGTCAATCGGGGGCAGCCGTGCATAGACTTCTCAATCCTTGGAAATCCTCACGGGAAGCGTGGGACGGAGCGAGCGGGATCGGTCCCGCCCGCTACTGCATCAGGCCGGAACACCTTCCGGCAGGACACTCATGCGGCGCTTGCCGGGCAGGCGGCGAATCAGCCAGGAACGGATCGCGTTCCACTCGCCGGTCTCCGGCACTTCGCGCGACTGGAACAGGAAGTAACGCCACAGCAGCAAGGCGCTGTTGCGGGTGTCGGCGATCTTGCGGAACCGCAGTTCACGCTCGACCTCCGGCGATCCCTCAAAACCGGCACGCACGCTGGCAGCCATGCGTTCGAATTCCGCCGAGAAATCGCTGCGCCCTTCCAGCTCGAACAGGATCCCGCCATGGTTGCAGAAAGGCGCCGGATCGAAATAAGGCTGCTGCTTCATCTGCGCAAAAGCGCGGGAGAGATAACGCGAAATCTGCAGCGAGACTTTCATTTGATCATCGAAACGACGCGCACTGACGTTGTTACCGTGCCAACGATACTTGATCAGCTTGTGCGGCACGTTGTTGCACTTGCCCTGCACGGCCAACTGCCCGAACAGGAAGTAATCTTCCGCCAGATTCTTGACGACCATCTGCTGCTCAGGGGCGAAGACGCCCATGAAATCGCTGCCGTAACGGATGCCAGCCTTCTGCACCTGAGCAAAATCCAGCATCGCCGTGGGGTGTGCAATCGGATTGCGGAACAGGCTGGCGGCACCGACGCGCAAGCGGCCGATGGGCATCGACATGTCGCCGATCGGCGCGCCGGCGGCATTGATCACGTCGGCCTGGCCACCGATGGCCACGCACTGGCGGTCCTGCTCGAAGGCTGCCAGCGACAGCGCCATGCGTTCCGGGTAGCAGACATCATCGGCATCATGCCGCATGACATAGCGGCAATCGCTGATCTCCAGGCCCTTGTTGAGCAGGCCGGACAAGCCATCCGCCTCGGGGAAGGAATGCAGTTCGATACGCGGATCGGCCTCGTGATAGCGCGCGGCCATTTCTGCGCTGCCGTCATCCGAGCCGTGATCCAGCACCAGGACACGCCAGTCCTTGAAACTCTGTGCCTTGAGGCTGTCCAGGGACTCTGCCAGGAAATCCACGCCATTCTTCACCGGCAACAAGACGTCGATGGTGGCCATCGTCACACTCCATAATCAAATGATTGAGATCCATCCGCGCACAAGACCTGGCGCGGGACAGTCGGCGCATTGCCCCGCCAGTCATCCTTGCAATGAGAGGCTTGGACGAGCCACCTGGCCAACAGTTCAGGGATGAGCTGACCAGCGCAAGCCATCATGCGGCAACCGGAGGCATCGCCGTCATCACCCCGCAGGAGCGAAGCGCGCTGCACCTCGGCCCCGAGGCTGAACAGCAGGCCGCAGACGCAAAAAGACAACCACGCTGACCTCATTGCGATGGCGCAACAAGCAACGCGACCTTCTGGCGGGCGGTTTATGCTGCACTGCAAATACTTGTCGAATAGTCTATCAAGCTCTACGGAGTGTCAAGCAAATCTGGCGGCGCCAGGCGGGGCCCCGCCAGCTGCCGCCCTCAGCGCCGCAGCCCGCGCGTGCCCGCGGACGCCAGCCGGGGGGCGGCTGCGGCAGGCACCGGCGTTTTGGCCGGCACCGCATCGCCGGAGGCCGGTGCGTGGCTGGAGCGATACCCCACCCGGAAGCCGCCCCAGTGCTTGCCGTTCACGTAGATCGGCACCGACAGGTCGTGCATGACCTCGCCAGTGTCGCGCTTGTAGGTCTGCAGGAGGAAGGGCCTGGTATTGGCTCCGCAGCGCTTGCCGGTGCGGTCGCTGAAGATGCGTTTGGTGCGGTTGTTGACCAGATCGGTGTCGTAGTCGCCGGTCAGGGGCTGGGAGAACTTCTTGTTGTGGGTCGGGAAGTAGCCGTTGTTGTCCACGGCACCCGCGTAGGCCAGTTGCGGCATGCTGGCCAGCAGCGCTTCCTGGATCGCTGGCAGCACCCGATCGGTAAAGCCGTCGAACTGGCTGGAATGCTTCTGCGGCGAGGTGTTGGGGATAGGCTTGTAAGTACGGTCGAACAGCGCCGCCTCACTGATCTGGCCGGAACGGATCGCGGTCTCGAACAGCTTGCCTACGGCCTGCGCCGCCCCCGTGGCGGCGACACGGATATCGTCGTGTCCGCTCCGGGCGCCGCCATCGATGATGGCTTCGAACACAGCTTCGGCACGCTCCGACAACACCATGGCGGACGCCGCCACGCGCGGCAGTTCCTGATCGGTGTGCAGCATGCCGTTGCGGATGTCGGTGATGGCCTCGGCGATCTCCTGCGTGGTCTGCACGTGTTCGCGCGAGGCCACCGCGATCTCCTCGATCTGCTCCTGCGACTGGCTGGAAGAGCGTTCGATGCTGTTGAGCAGGCCGTGTACCTTCTCCACATTCTGGGCTGCCTCCAGCACCCGGCTGCTGAGCGAATTCATGCCGGTCGCCGCGCGCTCGGCTTCTTCGGTGATGGCCCGCACCATCACGCCGATGTCATCCGTGGCTTCCTTGGTCCGCTGGGCCAGCTGGCGCACTTCGCCCGCCACCACCGCAAACCCGCGCCCCTGCTCGCCGGCGCGCGCCGCCTCGATGGCGGCGTTCAGGGCCAGCAGGTTGGTGCGGGCGGCGATCTCGCTGATGACTTCGG
Source organism: Herbaspirillum sp. UBA812 (assembly GCF_002296545.1). Classification (NCBI taxonomy): domain Bacteria; kingdom Pseudomonadati; phylum Pseudomonadota; class Betaproteobacteria; order Burkholderiales; family Oxalobacteraceae; genus Herbaspirillum; species Herbaspirillum sp. UBA812. Next base: position 21,074 of record NZ_DBIC01000069.1, read on the forward strand.
TGATGCCGTGGATGCGGCGCGACTTTTCCTGCAGCTGCGCCATCATCGACGAGGCCGACAAGGCATCCGTGCGGGCCTGCCCGATCTGCTGCAGGCCGCGATCCACTTCCGAGCGGCCGCTGACACTCTCGGTACGCACCTCCGCCGCAATGGCCGAGGCGCGCTCGGCATTGGCGGCAATCTGTTCAGTGGTAGCGGCGTTCTGCTCGGCACTGGCCGCGATGCGGTCGGCGGCGACCACGTCCTTGCTGATCTTGGTCTTGATGGTATCGACAAAGAAGGAGGTCTCCGCCGCCCCGATCATGATGTGATCGATCTCCCCGCTGATCTTGTCGACCAGTTGTCCTTCTCCGGGCTGTGCGCGCCGCTGCGCCAGGGCAAACCCGGCCAGCCCCAGCACCACGGCCACACCGCTGCAACCGGGCGCGCTCAGCCATTGCGCGGCACCGGCCGCGTGCAGGACCAGGGCCCCTGCCCCGCCCAGCACCAGGCCCGCCACCCAGGGCAAAACACCCGTCCATGCCCGGGCGGATGCACCGGCTCCCTTGTTCTTCCCCATCCTTGTCTCCTCGCGGATTTTCCGCTTTTCTTCACCTGATCCATTACAGGTTTGAGTGCGGACGAAACACGCCGCATTGTCCAGAGGCTATAGCGGCCAGCTTACGCGTAACTGAATGAACAACGCTTCATATAGCCATATTGCCACAGCACAAGAGCGCCGGTACCCCTGCCCCAAGGCCAATTGCACTTGTCCAGCGCAATGAAGCTATAATCCCCCCCTTTAATAGGATAGGGGGGTATGGTATATGGCCCATCTCACACAACAGACGGATGCCCTGCTCAAGCGCGTGCGTCGCATCGGCGGCCAGGTGCAGGCACTGGAACGCGCACTGGAGGCCGAAGCCGACTGTGCCAAGACTTTGCATCTGGCGGCAGCCATCCGTGGCGCCGTGCATGGCCTGATGGACGAGCTGATCGAGGCGCATGCGCGGGAACACGTGGCCGCCCCCGGCCTGACCGATGAACAACGCCAACAGGGACTGGAAGAAGTCCTGGAGGCAATTCGGCGCTATGCCAAATGAAGTCCAAGGAGACGCCATGACCAGTCCCGCCACTTACCGCCACGAGCATATGTATCTCGGTGCCAACCATGACCGCAACACCCGACGCACGCTGTGGGTGGTGGCCTTGACCGCCGTGATGATGGTGGCCGAGATCGCCGCCGGCTACTTCACGGGTTCCATGGCCCTGCTGGCCGACGGTTTCCACATGGCCACCCACACCGGCGCGCTGGCCATTGCTGCCGGTGCTTACGTGTTTGCACGCCGCCACGCGCATGATGGCCGTTTCAGCTTCGGCACCGGCAAGGTCGGCGACCTGGCCGGTTTTGCGTCGGCACTGGTGCTGGCGGTGATCGCCATCGGCATCGGCGGCGAATCGGTGTGGCGGCTGGCCAGTCCGAGCGCGGTGGATTTTGGCGAGGCGATCCCGATTGCCATCGTCGGACTGATCGTCAACATCGCCAGTGCCTTGTTGCTCATGGAAGGGCATCATGGACACGAGCATGCCCACGATCATCCTCACGGTCATGCGCATCACGGGCATGCGCACCAAGAACACCATGACCATCACGGCCATCACCATGACGGCCACGACAACAATCTGCGCTCTGCCTACCTGCACGTGGTGGCCGACGCCCTCACCTCGGTGCTGGCCATTGCCGCCCTGCTGGCCGGCCTCTATCTGGGCTGGACCTGGCTGGATCCGCTGATGGGCGTGGTGGGTGCGGTGGTGATTGCGCGCTGGTCGTGGAGCCTGTTGCAAAGCAGTGCTGCGGTGCTGCTGGATGTGACCGATGCACAGGTCGCGGCGCGCATCGAGCAGGCGCTGGCGGACGAAGCAGTGCACATCGAGGACCTGCACGTCTGGCGCATCGGTCCTGCGGCGCGCGCGGCGATCGTCAGCGTGTCCGGCGGCCAGTCCGTCACCGAAGCACGCTTGCGGGAAAAACTGGCGGCGGTGAGCGAGCTGCGCCATCTGACGCTGGAACTGCATCAGGCCGGATGAGTGAGCGGCAGGCTGGCGTGAACGATGAACAAAAAAGACAGCGGCCGAGGCCGCTGTTTTTACATCTGCCGGGTGCAGCGTGCTGGCTCAGCGCCAGCCGCGATGCCAGCCGTAGTGCGGGTGATGCCAGCCCCAGCCATAGTAGGAGTGATATTCCCAGACCCAGCCCGGACCGGGCGAAGCATAGGTGGGCTGCACGTACACCACCCCCGGCGGCGCAACGTAGGCCGGCTGGGCCACATAGGCCGGGCGTACCGTGGGCGGGGTCACCACGCAGCCGCTCAGGCCGAAGGCCGCGGCCAGTGCCGGGATCAATAGTAGGGATTTCATGGTCTTGCTCCTGATCTTGTTTGGCGGAATGTGACGGCGTGAGCAGACGCCGTTGACCACGATGGTGGTGAACAGATAACGAGCCAAATCAGAAGCGGGCGGACCTGAATTTGTGTGTTTATGTAACCTGCCGGGAGGCGGGATGTGTTTCTGCACGCCACCATCTTTCCGCGAGACGCCGCGACCTGGCGCGCAATGGAGTTTCCACGAACCGCTGGACCAAGGCGGAAATGACCAGCACGATCGCGATCAGCAGCCCCCACGCAATGATCACTTCCACGACCGACAGCTGCGGCGTGCTTCGTTCGCCGATCATGGCTTCCGGTTTTTTCAGCACCACCCGCATAACCTGGCTCAGTACCCAGATCACTGCCACGTGCGACATGTATACGGCGTAGGAGACGGCACCCAGCCAGGTCAGCGCCTTGAGGTTGAGCAGGCGATTCAGGTAGCCATCCTTGACGGCGACCACGCTGGCGATGAGCAAGGCGCTGAGCAGGTAGATCACCGCATCGTATCGCTCCGACGTCTTCCAGTGAAGAAACGCGACGATGGCGGCAAAGAGGATCA
>NZ_DBIC01000216.1:0-2640 GCF_002296545.1 Herbaspirillum sp. UBA812
GGTCTGCTGCTGGGCGAATTCGAACGCCTGCACCGCCAGAGCTCCGCGCAGCACCAGACCTTCCTGCTGTTGCTGGACCTAGACCACTTCAAGAGCATCAACGACACCTGGGGCCACCTGATCGGCGACGAGGTGCTGCGCAACTTCGCGCGCCTGCTGCGGACCATGCTGCGCGAGCAGGACGCCATCGGACGTTACGGCGGTGAGGAATTCGGCGTGATCCTGCGCGACGTGTCGCCAGCCGATGCGCTGGCGCTGTCACAGCGCGTGATCGAAGCGGCGCGCACCAGAAATGATGAAAACAATTTATACGGTTGTACGGTCAGTGCCGGACTGGTGCCCTTCTCTGCGGACATGGACGCTCATTTCGTCTGGCTGCAACGCGCCGACCACGCCATGTACTGCGCCAAGGAAAGCGGGCGCGATCGCCTGGTGGCCTGGGATCCGGCGCTGGAGCGCGCGCCGCGCATGCCCAATCAGCCGCCGCCTCCCTGCTGCGTATAGGCGTGCAGCGAAGAAGTCACGAAAGCGATGGACGCAAAAAAGGCCGATGTTTTCGGGGCCGCCACGAGACCACTGTGAAAACATCGACCTAGGGAAATCAAGGCGGGGCGATCGGCATGACGGAATGATAGGCGTACTTCCCTAAAAAAATGCCTGCGCCGATGCCCCGGCCACTGCCGCGACGAGCGGCAAAGCGGGCCGCAGAAAGCCCGCTAAATTAGCACTGGCAGTGCTTCCAGTACTAAAAGCGCGAGCAGTGCGCCGAAGACCGCGCCCACTGCTCTCAAACTGGTTCGGACCATCCGTGACGCCACCGGAACCTCGCCGCAGAGCAACAAACCCGCCAGCGCCATGGGAATGAAGAACATCAGATTGTTCATGATGAGGTTGGGCATGATGCGTCTCCTGGTCGAGTTTATTGGTTTGGCGCGGGGTTGCTGCGCGTACTCTGTTCGGGCTTGCCTCGTTTCGAGTATAGGCCGTACACCATGGAAGACAAGGCTCACCGGGCGAGAATCGGTGCTGCACAGCAGCGTCCAGAGCAGTGAAATACCGCTTCACCATCCTCGCTGTGAAGCAGAAAGCTTCCGCTCCATCTTGTTGCAGATGCACAAATTTTCGGCAACACGGGCGAATTTGCCTTGACCCTGTTTTCCGCGCGGGCGTAGAATTCGCCCGTTCTCATTTTTTGGAGTCCCTCTCATGGGCACTTGTTCGGGTGACAGTTGTTGCCGGTTAATTCCGGGTTAAGCCTCAGCAAGGATTTCAGCAGGACTTCATCCTGTCGTCATCTTGCACCAGGCAGATGACGGCAATTCATGTCGGCAGCGCGCGGTCTTTCCAGGCCGGTTTTCAGCAGCGCCGCTGACAACGACATTCCCTCACAACGACAGATCGACGATCGACCGCCGCAGACACGGCGTCAGAACGCAGCTGCATCGCGACCGCATTGCCCGCTCCATCGAGCCGGCAACCGGCTCGCCTGATGCCGCGCGCGTCATGACGCACCGCCTTCCGCATGGCCAGCCGCCATGCGGCTGCACGTCTGTTGCCGCCGTCAGGTGCCGATGACAGGTACTCCGCTCAAACAGGCGGAGGCTGCAATGCGACAGACACATTCATCATGAACACGCGAAGACCCAGCGCGCCGCGTCCGGCCGCCCGTCTTGGCGGGGGCCGTCCACGGCGCTGACCCCGATGCCGGCCTGCCCTGCTGCAGGCCGACGCGATGCAAACCGCTTCGTCCACGGGACGAGGCCCAACAAGAAAAGAAGCACGCCATGAATCTGAACCTGCTGAAAGAAACCTTTGTCAGCTTCATCCGCGCACGCGGTATGGACCGTCACTTCCGCCGCCTGGGCATGGACATGTTCCGCAGTGCCCCGGTCACCAAGGAAGTCCCGCAAACCCTGGCCGAGCAATTGAGCGAAGCTTCCCGCAGCGAGGTCCAGGCCCTGCTGCAGCGCCTGCAATCGCGCCCCGACGGCCTGACCGAATCGGAAGCCGATGCCATCCGTGAACACAGCGGCCCCAACGAAGTCGAGCACGAGAAGCCGCTGACCTGGTACGTCCACCTGTGGCACTGCTACAAGAACCCCTTCAACCTGCTGCTGACCCTGCTGGCCGCGGTCTCCTTCTACACCGAGGACATGAAGGCCGCCATCGTCATCGGCACCATGGTGGTGGTCTCGACCTTGCTGCGCTTCGTGCAGGAAGCACGTTCCAACACCGCCGCCGACAAGCTCAAGGCCATGGTCAGCAACACCGCGACCGTGATGCGCCACGACCAGGTCGAAGAGATCGCCGCCGAGGCGCAGCGTTACTTCGACGTCATGCTGCACCCCAAGGGCGCGCGCCGCGTCGAGGTACCGATCCACAAGCTGGTGCCGGGCGACATCGTGCTGCTCTCGGCGGGCGACATGATCCCCGCTGACCTGCGTCTGCTGGCCGCCAAGGACCTGTTCGTGAGCCAGGCCGCGATGACCGGCGAATCGCTGCCGGTAGAAAAATTCGTCACCCCCAGCAATCTCAATACCAGCAGCCCGCTGGAGCTGGACAACCTCTGCTTCATGGGCACCAATGTAGTCAGCGGCTCGGCCACGGGCGTGGTGCTGACCACCGGCAAGCGCACGTATT
>NZ_DBIC01000201.1:0-4746 GCF_002296545.1 Herbaspirillum sp. UBA812
ACGCCAGCCCTTCCATCGATATCGCCATCGACGACCTCGCCAGTCAACTGCGCGAGCGTATCCGTACCAAAGCTTGATGGTTGAGCATGCGCATCCGCCTGTCTCTGGTCGCGCAACGCGACATTCTCTTCATCTCCGATTATTACGCTGAGCTTTCGTCTGCCTTGGGAGAACGTTTCAACGACGAGCTCACCCACACTCTGCACAACCTGACCCGGCAACCCGGTATGGGCTCACGACGCTATGCCCACCTGCTGCCGGATCGTTCGCTGCGGATGTGGCAGCTGGATCACTTCCCTTATCTTCTGTTTTATCGCGTGCAGGATGAAGTTTTCAGTCTTCTGCGGGTGCTGCACGAGCGGCGCACCATGTCAGCAGAAGCGCTGCGCCACTGAACTGTCGTTCACTCCGCATCCGGCACCAGCAAGGCCATCTGCTCCGCATCCAGATAAGTCCACTCCCCTTCTTCCAGTTCCAACGCCTCCAGCTGCAAGCCGCCGATGGCGGTACGCCGCAAGGCACTGCAATGATTGCCGGCGGCGGCGAGCATGCGCTTGACCTGGTGATACTTGCCCTGCTCCAGCACGATTTCCAGCAGGTTCTCACCCAGTTGGCGGCAACGGGTCGCGGCCAGCGGTGCCGGCTCATCATGCAGTTGCACACCGGCCTTCAGTTGCGCGATCAGGGCCTCGGTCACCGGCTCGGCGGTGGTGGCGGCATACACCTTGGGTACGTGGCGCTTGGGCGAGGACTGCGCGTGAATGAAAGCACCATCATCGGACATCAACAGCAAGCCGGTCGTATCGTGATCCAGCCGGCCCACCGGCTGCACGTCGCGCCAGGTGAACTGTTCCGGCAGCAGCGTCAACACGCCCGGATGGTGGCTGGGCTTGCGCGAGCATTCGATGTTCTGCGGCTTGTTGATGGCGATGTAGACGTGCTCGCGGTATTCCCACTCTTCCTCGAAGATGGTCAGCACCAGGCCGTTCGTATCGGGCGTGGCGCGGTAATCGTCCACCACCTCGCCGTTGATGACGACTTCACCATCCTCAATCAGCTCGCGGCAATATTTACGCGAACCAAAACCCTGCGATTGCAGGATGCGGTCCAGGGTCAGCTTGGCCATGTCAGCCTTCTCCTTGTTCGTTTTGTTCTTGCCGGCCGGCTTTGGCCTGCTTCGGTTCCAGGATCTGGCGGGCGATGCCGCGCAGGATGTTGACCTCTTCGGTCTCCAGCTGGGCGCGCGAGAACATGCGCTTCAGGCGTGGCATCAGCTTCTTGGGATTGTCGGGATTGAGGAAATCGATGGCCACCAGCGCTTGCTCCAGGTGCGCGAACATGCCCTCGATCTCGGCCACGCTGGCACTCTGCCCATGGAAACCCACCTCGCCCGGCGCGCGTGCATCGCCACTGGTCTGCATGGGGCCACCCTGCACTTCCAGCTCGGTCATGCGGCATTCATAAGCCAGCACCTGCACCGCCTGCGACAGGTTCAGCGAGGAATAGTCCGGATTGGCGGGGATATTGAGCAAGGCATTGCACTTCTGCACCACCTCATTGGGCAGGCCAAAACGTTCATTGCCGAACAACAGGGCGGCATTCAAGCCGGTATCACGGGAAAGCTGCCCAGCCAGCTCGCGCGGCGAGACCACCGGCGGCGAGAATTCGCGCAAACGAGCACTGACGGCAGCGGCGAAGTTGCATCCCTGCAACGCTTCTTCCACGCTGCCGACGATGCGTGCATTTTGCAACACATCCAGCGCACCACTGGCGAAGGCAATGGCTTCATCTTCCTTCACCGCGTCCGGAAAGCGCGGATTGACCAGCACCAGCTCCGAAAAGCCCATGGTCTTGATGGCCCGTGCGGCCGAGCCGATGTTGCCGGGACTGCTGGTATTGACCAGCACGAAACGCAAACGGCTGAAAAGAGATTGTCCTGACACTTGCTTGTTCATTTAAAATAGCGGGATTCGCGCCCCAGGATCAGATGTTGGCAAAACGCCAATATTGCAGCAAGGCTGTCAACCCAGGTCGACTTTGTTGACCGACGCCACTGCCCCTGGACTGCCTGGCAAACCCGCAAGCATAACAGCCGCGGGCGGCGCAACGCTCATTAATTTCATCGTCGCACTGGTTTGACTGCCGGGTTTCGCCTGGCCAGCTGTTCCGCATGCTTGTCGCGGAAGGCTGGCTGGTCGGCCATGGCGACGATGAGCAACGCAGCCATCGTCTTCGGTGGCCGCAATTTTAACGGAACCATCGGAATGATCATCCCACCCATGCTCAATACGGCGATCAAGGCAGCCCGCCGCGCCGCTACCATCATCAACCGCGCGTCCTTCGACGTGTCGCTGCTGAAAGTGTCGAAGAAGTCGCACAACGACTTCGTCACCGAGGTGGACAAGGCAGCCGAGGATGCGATCATCGACGTGCTCAAGAACGCCTACCCCGACCACGCCATCCTGGCCGAGGAATCGGGTGCCTCCGACAACCTGCACGATGAAAACGAAAACGTCTGGATCATCGATCCCCTGGACGGCACCACCAACTTCATCCACGGCTTCCCGCAATACTGCGTCTCGATCGCCCTGCAACAGCGCGGCATCATCACCCAGGCCGTGGTTTATGACCCGACCCGCAACGATCTCTTCACCGCCTCCAAGGGCGCAGGTGCCTACCTGAACGAAAAGCGCATCCGCGTGGGCAAGCGCGACAAGATCGCCGATGCCCTGATCGGTACCGGCTTCCCCTTCCGCGATCTGGATGGCCTGAACGAATACGTCAAGATGTTCAAGGTCATGACCGAGCACAGCGCCGGCCTGCGCCGTCCGGGTGCCGCTGCCCTGGACCTGGCCTATGTGGCCGCCGGCCGCCTGGACGGCTTCTTCGAGAAGGGCCTGAAGCCCTGGGACATCGCCGCCGGCTCCCTGCTGGTGACCGAAGCGGGCGGTATCGTGGGCACCTTCAAGGGCGACTCCGACTACCTCTACAAGGGCGACGTCATCGCCGGCAGCCCGAAGATCTTCGCGCAGCAAGTGAACCTGCTGTCTGAATTCGCCTGATTCAGCCGGATCGTTTCTCCTGCAACAAACCGTCTCCTCATTGCGTCCGGCATTGCTGCTATAGTGCGGCTACCGGCGCAGACCGAGGAGACGACATGAACCTTCCTTCCCAGCAAGCCAGCAACGACCAGGCCACTTGCGCGTTGCCACCCGGCTACCACAGCGTCACCCCCTACCTGATCGTCAAGACATCCGCCGAGGCCATCGCCTTCTACCGGCGCGCGTTCGACGCGGCCGAGATCATGCGGCTCGACGGTCCGCACGGCAAGGTCTGGCACGCAGAGATCCAGATCGGCAATGCCCGCGTGATGCTGGCCGACGAACATCCCGAACTCGGTTTCCTCAGCCCCCAGACACTGGGCGGCGCAGGCGTGAGCCTGCTGGTCTACGTGGCGGATGTCGATGCCGTCTTCAGCCAGGCGCTGGCAGCAGGTGCAGTACAGCTGCGCCCCGTTCAGAACCAGTTCTACGGTGATCGCTCAGGCACGCTGCGCGATCCTTTTGGCCATGTATGGTCGATCGCCACGCATATCGAAGACCTCAGCAATGAAGAAATCTGCGCGCGCTCGCGCGAGATGCTGGCGCGCCGCTGCAAGAAGCTGGCCGACGAGAAGAACTGACCCAACCTGACCAACCCTGCACGCATACACATGGCCTTTGCCCTCAGCGACCACCGCAAGATCCACTACCAGATCGAGGGCAACGGCCCGCCCCTGCTCCTGCACCACGGTTTCACCAGCAGCCTGGAAGCCTGGCGCTTCTTCGGCTTCACGGCGGTGCTGCGCGAGCATTTCCAGGTCATCCACTTCGACGCACTGGGCCACGGCCAGAGCGACAAGCCGCATGATCCCGCCGCCTATACCCAGGTGCAGCGCTGCCGCGATGCCCTCGCGGTGCTGGATGCCGCCGGTGTCGAGCGCGCCCATTTCTTCGGTTATTCGCTGGGCGGCTGGGTCGGCTACGGCCTGGTGCGTCATGCGCCGCAGCGCCTGCGCAGCCTCATCCTGGGCGCAGCCCATCCCTATGAAGATCGCAGCTGGGATGGATTCCATGGCATCGACGGACGCGATCCGGAGGCCTTCATCGCCACCTTCGAAGGCCTGCTCGACGAGCAGATCTCGCCGCAGGTGAAGATGCTCATCCGCGCCAACGACCTGGTGGCACTGGCCGCTGCCGCCCAGCAGCCGCGCCCCTCGCAGGAAGACCTGCTGCCCCGCATGGACCTGCCCTGCCTGCTCTTCTGTGGCGATGCCGATGCGCGCCATGCGGCCGTCCAGCGCACGGCGGCGCTGTTGCCGCAGGGTGAATTCGTCAGCTTGCCGGGGGTAACGCACTTCGGCGGGCTGATGCAAAGCGCGCTGGTTTTGCCGCACGTGCTGCGCTTTTTGGCGCAGCAACAAGGATGAGCTGAGCCTCACGCTTCCTCAAAATAAATCCCTTGGTGCGCGGGCTGCGCTGTTATACTGCGGCCTGCGCGGCGTATAGCCAGTCAAGTCCGCGCCCTCCTCAAGTTCCAACCCGTTTGCCTGCGACTGGCGCCCTCACGGGGCCACAGGCCAAACCCAATTTCAGAGTCTCATGTCATTTTCCGCGCTCGGCTTGTCCGACGAAATCGTTCGTGCCGTTTCCGAACAAGGCTATACCTCCCCTACCCCGATTCAGGCTCAAGCCGTTCCCGCCGTAC
>NZ_DBIC01000311.1:0-4483 GCF_002296545.1 Herbaspirillum sp. UBA812
GGTAGGCCAGCGACAGGTCGCGCTGGTTCGACAGCGGCTTGGTGGGGCGGACTTCGATCTTGCCGCGCGACGGGGTGCGGTGGTATTCGCGGGCGGCGTCACGCAGGAGTTGCTCGGCGGCAGAAATTTGTTGGGTCATGGTCTGGTTGAGGGATGAAAAACGGTCTTGAAAAAGCGGTCTGCGCAACGACTTGCGTTGCTGCGGCCAGCTTGTACTGTTCTGGTTTCCTGGTCTTGAATGCGGCGGGCCGATCGGGAAGGATGGTGTTTCTCGTCGGTCCGGAGTGGGGTACGGAAAGCGGCCTCCAGTGATGGTGGCCGATAGTCCGCGCCTGCCTCCGCCTGCTCCGGGCTTGTGGCCGCCGGAACGGGTGCGGGGAGGGGGATATTACCTAAAAATTCACGCTTCGGGTTTTTTGCGGCCATGCCGTTTGATATCAAGGGGGCGCCGGTGGCTGTTACAAGCTGTTTCCAAGTTGACGATTGTTGACACAAATCTGCAAGCAAGGCGCGCGCATAATGCCATTGAGCCTGCTGATGAGTCTGATGCCAGTCATTGGTGGGAGCGGTTGGACGCGTTGTGTCTACAGTCTGCGTTTCAATCGCGATTCAAGCGTGTTCATCGTTTTTTTGATTTTTCATTTTCGTTGGGAGCGTCATCATGAGTCCGCAAGAAACCCAAGCCCTTCAGGATTTTCTCCAGCAACTGACACAGGTGCAGGGCATCAGCAAGGATGCCCAGGCTGATGCCATGATCCAGGCGGCGGTGGCGCGCCAGCCGGATGCGGCGTATCTGCTGGTGCAACGGGCCTTGTTGATGGAACAGGCCCTCAACGCGACCAAGGCCCAGGTGGCGGCCCTGCAGAACCAGGTGCAGTCGTTGCAGGCCAATGCTGCAGGCGGCGCGCGGAGTTCTGGCTTTCTCGATGGCAACGCCTGGGGCAACGCGCCCGCGGCAGCCTCGGCACGTCCGCAGCCTGCGGCCCCGGCTTATATGCCGGCCCCTGCACAGCCTTATCCCGCACCCCAGCAGGCCGCACCCGCCTATCAGGCAGCCCCGCAGGCAGCCCCTTCGTCCGGGTTCTTTGGCGGCGGCATGGGCAGCATGCTGGGCACGGTGGCGGCGACCGCAGCGGGCGTGGCCGGTGGTGCCTTCCTGTATCAAGGCATCGAGCACCTCTTCAATGGCAACAGCGGATCGGGACTGGCGCACCAGAACGGCTTGAGCGCGCCGGTGGAAAATATCGAGAACACTACCGTCAACAACTATTACGGCAGTGATGGGGATCGCAAATCGGATTTCGCCAGCAATGACAGTGGCAGCGACTCCGGTAGCAGCAGCGATCTTGCCGATCTGAGCAATTTCGATGTGGATGACGGCGGGGGATACGACGATACGCTGGTGTGAGTCGGCGCACCGTTTGCTTCACCCCTCAGCCCGCAGGCAAGCGCCTGCGGGCTTATTCATGGGCGGAGTCTGCAACGCTATCGTGAGGCTTTCCGGCAACGCGATCCCGCGTAAGTGTCGAACTTTTGGCGTACAATGATCATCTATATCTGCAGATAGACTGACAGGAGTTCGCCATGCGCAAATCCAATGCTGAAGCCGCCGAGACCAGGAAGCGCATCCTGGAGACGGCCTCTGGCCTGTTTCTCAGCAATGGCATCACTGCGACCGCCATTTCGGATGTCATGTCCGCCTGTGGCCTGACCCAGGGCGGCTTCTATCGTCACTTCACCTCCAAGGAACACCTGGTGGCCGATGCCAGCGCGGTGGCCTTCGACTACCTGCAGGGCCGTCTCGACGAACTGACCAGCGGCAAGCCGCCGCGCGAGGCGCTGCGACTGATTGTCCATGCCTACCTGCGCCAGCACCAGGCCGGCGATGGCCGCCTGCTGTGCCCGCTGGCCAACCTGTCCACCGAGCTGGGGCATGCCGACCAGCAGGTCAAGGAAGTGATCACGGCCGGCTACTCACGCCTGGTCAAGATGATCGCGGCACCCCTGATGCGCCTGGATTACCAGGACTACATCGGCCTGGCCGAAGCCATCGTCTCCATCCTGGTGGGCGCGGTCTCGCTCATGCGCATGGCCGATGACGAGGCACTGGCCGGCAGCATCGCCGTCAACGCCGAGAACACCGTGCAGCTGCTGCTGCAAGGCGCCCCCACCCAGGCCGACCTGGTCCTGCCCCGCCATTGAAAAAAATCCTGGCCGGCTTGCGCCGGGCCAGGACCAAAACGCTGCCCTCCACAGGCAGCGGTACTCCACGGTTGCGTTCAGTCCTTGCGTGCCAGTTGCTCTGCGGCCGACGGTGCAGGGTCTTTCCAGCCCCCTCCCAAGGCCTTGTACAAGCTGATGCGGTTCTGCACTTCGGCCAGACCCGTGCGGATGCTCTGTTGCTGGCTGGCGAACCAGGCACGCTGGGCATCGAGGTAGTCGAGATAGCTGGCCTCGCCGCTGTCATAGCGCAGCTTGGCCAGGTCGTGGCGCTTCTGTTCGGCGCGTTCCTGTGCCTGCACTGCTCGCAGCTCATCGCCCAGTGTGGCGCGTCCGGCCAGGGCATCGGCCACTTCGCGGAAGGCACCCTGGATGGTCTTTTCGTACTGGGCGATGGCGATGTCGCGGTCAGCCTGGGCCACGCCGAGATTGGCGCGATTACGGCCACCATCAAAAATCGGCAGGGTGATCGAAGGCAGGAAGCTCCATGAACGGCTGCCCGATTCGAACAAACCATTCAAGGCATCGCTGGCCGAGCCGAAGCTGCCGGTCAGGCTGATGCGCGGGAAGAACGCCGCCCGGGCCACGCCGATGTTGGCATTGGCCGCGCGCAGCAGGGCTTCCTGCTGGGCGATGTCGGGCCGCGCCGTCAACAGGTCCGAGGGCAACCCGGCAGGCAGTTCGGCCATCACGCTGCTGCTCCAGGAAGCATCGGGTCCGGGCAGCAGGCCCGCCGGCACCGGCTGGCCCAGCAACAGGACCAGCGCGTTTTCATCCACGGCGCGCTGGCGCTGCGCCTGCAGTACGGCGATGCGGGCCGCCTCCAGCAGCGAATCTGACTGGTGCAGGTCGTAATCGGAACTGGCGCCCATGTCGCGCAGGCTGACCTGGCGCTGGTGCGAAGCCGTGCGGCTCTCCAGGGTCTGGCGCGCCAGCGCCAGCAGGCGCTCGTCGGCGACCAACGCTTCATAGCTGTAGGCCACTTGCGCCACTACGCTGATCTGGGTGGTCTTGCGCGCCTCTTCGGTGGCGTTGAAACGCTCCAGCGCCACACCGCTCAGGTTGCGCACCCGGCCGAACAGGTCCAGCTCGAAGGCGGTCACGCCCAGGCCGACGTTGTAGGCGGTGGTCAGCCCGCCCTTGCCGGCCGGGGCGACTTCATTGGGCGTCTGCTGGCGGGCCCCCGAGACGCCCAGGTTGACCGTGGGCAGGCGGTCGGCCGACTGCACCTGATAGAGCGCGCGGGCGCGTTCGATGTTCAGGGCTGCCACGCGCAGGTCACGGTTGTGCTCCAGTGCCAGGGTGATGAGCCGGCGCAGCGATGCATCGCGGAAGAATTCCTGCCAGGGCAGGCTGGCGGCCGGGGTGGCGGCCACGGCGTCGCTCGCGCCGGGTGCCACCTTGTCCGGCCATTGGGTCTGCACCGGCAGGTCCGGCCGTTCGTAGGTGGGGGCCAGCGAGCAGCCGGCCAGGAGGGTGGCCATGAGGACGGAGGCGCCGCCCAGGTGTTGGATGAGCTTCATGCGAACTCCTTGGAGTGGACAGGCTTGGTGGGAGAGACGACAGCCGCAGGCTTGCGCACCTTGAACCACAAGGAGTACAGCGCCGGCAGGAACAGCAGGGTCAGGATCGTGCCCACACCGACGCCGCCGATGAGGACATAGGCCAGCGGACCCCAGAAGCTGGAGTGGGTCAGCGGAATGAAGGCCAGCATCGCCGCCACCGCCGTCAGGATCACCGGGCGCGCACGGCGCACGGTGGATTCGATCACCGCCTCATAGGGGGTGAGGCCGGCATCGAGGTCATGCCGGATCTGGTCCACCAGGATCAGCGTATTGCGCATCAGGATGCCGGCCAGTCCGATCAGGCCCAGGATGGCGTTGAAGCCGAAGGCCTGGTGGAACACCAGCAGCGTGGGCACGGCGCCGACCAGGCCCAGCGGGGCGGTGGCGAACACCATCCACATGGTGGCGAAGGAACGGACCTGCAGCATGATGATGGTCAACATCAATACGATCATCAGCGGGAACAGCTTGGCCAGCGCCTGGTCGGCCTTGGCGCTTTCTTCCACCGAACCGCCGGTGTCGATGCGATAGCCCGGGGGCAGGCTGGCCTTGAGCGTGGCCAGTTGCGGCAGGATCGCGTGAGTCACGTCGGGCGGCTGGCTGCCGTCGCGGATGTCACCTTGCACGGCGATGTAGGTCTCGCGGTTGTAGCGCTTGAGGACGGCATCTTCCATCCGCGTTTCCAGCCGTGCCACCTG
>NZ_DBIC01000208.1:0-5370 GCF_002296545.1 Herbaspirillum sp. UBA812
CACGCCCCGCTCTGCCAGCCACGGCCATCGTCGCGGCGCGCCAGCGGCAGCACATGGCCGACCGCGCTTTGCAGGCCCTGCGTGAAGACCTTCATCAGGCGTTCGCGCTCCTGCTTGTCATCCACGCGCGAATCAAAGGGATCGACATTGCCCGGCAGGCGGCGCTCGCGCCACATGTAGTAGAACACGTCTTCATAAGCCGGGAAGACGTTCTTGCCATCGACCTGCAGGCGCTGTGCCACGCGGTGCAGGAAATGGCTGGTGACGATCTTGTCGCTGACGTTGGGCTTGGTCTCGTCGCCGATCAGTTCAGGATTCAGCCAGATCGGTTCGCCATCGCGGCGCCAGTAGCAATTGAGCGCCCAGCGCGGCAACTGCTCGCCGGGATACCACTTGCCCTGGCCGAAATGCGGCAGGCCTTGCGCGGCATACTTGTCGCGCATGCGGTGATACAGCTCGGCGGCCAGCGGCTTCTTGGTCGCGCCCAGGGCAGCGGTATTCCATTCGGGTTCGTCCGGGTGATCCAGCGAGACGAAGGTCGGTTCGCCGCCCATGGTCAGGCGCACGTCGTTGGCCCGCAGGTCGGCGTCGATGGCATGGCCCAGCTTCTCGATGGCGGCCCACTGCTCTTCGGTATAGGGCTTGGTCACGCGCGGCGCTTCCCAGATGCGCTTGACCGACATCAGGTGCTCGAACTCCACTTCGCAGGGATCGACCAGGCCGCTGACCGGCGCGGCCGAGGCCGGTTCCGGCGTGCAGGACAAGGGGATGTGGCCTTCCCCGGCAAACAGGCCCGAGGTCGGGTCCAGCCCGACCCAGCCGGCGCCGGGCAGATAGACTTCGCACCAGGCGTGCAGGTCGGTGAAGTCGGCCTCGGGGCCGGAAGGACCATCCAGCGACTTCTGGTCGGCGGTCAGCTGGATCAGGTAGCCGGACACGAAGCGCGCGGCCAGCCCCAGGTGGCGCAGCAGCTGCACCAGCAGCCAAGAGGAATCGCGGCAGGAACCGGACTTCAGTTGCAGCGTTTCTTCCGGCGTCTGCACGCCGGGTTCCATGCGGATGGTGTAGCCGATGTGGTCGGCCAGCTTCTGGTTCAGCGCCACCAGGAAATTGGCACTGCCGATCTTCTCGCGCGGGATGCTCTTGAGGAATTTTTCAAACAGCGGCGACAGCGGCAGCTTCTGCCGGTAGGGCATCAGTTCGTTCTGCAGGTCCTTGGCATACTCGAAGGGGAACTCCTCGGCATAGGGTTCGAGGAAGAAGTCGAAGGGATTGATGACCGACATCTCGGCCACCAGATCGATCTCGATCTTGAATTCGGTGGTCTTCTCCGGGAATACCAGGCGCGCCAGGTAGTTCGATTCCGGGTCCTGCTGCCAGTTGATGAAGTGCGGCTCGGGCAGCACGCGCAGCGAATAGCTCAGGATGCGGGTACGGCTGTGCGGGGCAGGACGCAAGCGGATGACTTGCGGACCCAGGTTGATGGCACGGTCGTACTTGTAAGAGGTGACATGGTTCAGGGCCACGTGGATCGACATGGAATTCCTTTACGACAAGCAAATGGTCAAGCGCGGGGCTTGGTTGTTGGCGACATGCGGAGCAGTTCTCCTGCATACCTTGTTTTTCTTACCGCCTTATTACTTTCCTGATACTTTCCTGTTGGGGCTACCTCGTTGTGAGTGTAGGTGAGAGTGTTAGTGCCGGGGGAAGAAAAACTTAATTTTTCGATCCTGAAAACTAAGTCTTTCACTCGCATTGGCAAGCACGCCGCAAGCTTACCTGTGATGCATGTTAATGAAATCCCGCAGGCGCGGATAGATCTCGTTGTCCCAGCGCCGTCCGTTGAAGACCCCGTAATGCCCCACGGCCGTCTGAACATGGTGCAGGCGCATGTAGGGCCGGATGTTGCTGCACATTTCCTGTGCGGCCACGGTCTGGCCGACCGCACAGATATCGTCCTTCTCGCCCTCGATGGTGAAGAGCGCCGTGCGGCGGATGGCGCGCGGGTCGACCACGCGCTCGCGATAGGTCAGCTTGCCCAGCGGCAGCGCATGTTCCTGGAACACCGTGCGCACCGTTTCCAGGTAGAACTCGGCCGGCAGGTCAGCCATGGCGAAATACTCTTCGTAGAAATCCTTGATCTGCGCGGCCTGCGCCTCCTCGCCTTCGACCAGATGGTGATACAGCTTGCGGAAGGCATCGACGTGGCGGTTCAGGTTCATGTTCATGAAGGCGCTCAACTGCACGAAGCCCGGATAGACGCGCCGCCCGGCCCCGGCATGGCGCGCCGGGACGGTGCTGATCATGTTCTTCTCGAACCAGCTGATCGGCTTGCTCTTGGCCAGCGCATTGACGGCAGTCGGATTGACGCGGGTATCGAGCGGCCCCGCCATCAGCGTCAGGGTGCGAGGCTGGGCCGGATGATTGTCCTCAGCCATCACCGAGGCAGCGGTCAGCGCCGCCACCGTGGGCTGGCACACTGCCAGCAGATGCGCACCGGGTCCCAGCATATCGAGGAAATCGATGACGTGGGAAACATATTCATCCAGGCCGAAGCGGCCATGCTCGACAGCAACATCGCGCGCATTGCGCCAGTCGGTGATGTAGACGTCATGATCGCGCAACAGGGTCTTGACGGTGCCACGCAAGAGCGTCGCGAAGTGGCCCGACATGGGCGCCACCACCAGCACCTTGGGCTGCACGGCCGAGCTTTCCTTGCGGAAATGCAGCAGGCCACAGAAGGGCGTGGCGCTGATTTCCTCCTCGTGCACCGCAATTGTGCGTCCGCCGTCGAGCACCTCGCCGATCTCGAAGGGCGGGCGCGCATGGGTCAATTGCGTCCGCGCAAAAACCTCGCAGGCCGAGGCCATCTTGCGCAAGGCCGGATTGACCGGAACGCCGGGCCAGGTCGCCCCCAGCAGGGGTGCCATCATGCGGGCACAGGCCCGCAGCGGATCGGTGGCGTCGGCGTAGTTCTGGTAGAGCTGATAGGTATTGATCATGAAGCGCCGCCCTCGGTTGTCTCTTTTTGGTGTCCGCTCGCCATGGCAACGATGCAATTGTCGTGCCATTGATGGGCCGCCAGCCCGCTTGCGCGCAGCTTTTGGGAGTTTTCCGGAGACATTGGTGGCCGCGCGGAAATGCCGGCGGTGCGTGCCCTGCCGTTCCCGCGAGCTGGCACAAGCCTTGCAAGCAGTGGTACGCGGTCCGCTCCTGTGGCCCGTGTCCTCCCCGAGCGCAGACGGGGCGGGCGATGAAGATGATGACCATGAACAAGACACCGCCGCTCACGCGGCCGCGTGCCCAAAGTCAACCTGCACAAAACAGATAAAGGACTGACATGCCTAAGACGACTTTGCGCATCACCAGCAAGAACTACTCCTCGTGGTCCCTGCGCGGCTGGCTCATGGCCAGGTTCGCCGGGCTCTCTTTCGAGGAAGACATCGTGCCGCCTGACGACCCGTCGGCACGGGCAGAGATCCTGCTGCTGTCTTCCTCCATCCTGGTACCCAGCCTCCACCATGGCGACGTACTGGTATGGGATACGCTGGCCATTGCCGAATATCTCAACGAAATCCGCCCCGGCGCCAAGCTGCTGCCGGCCGACCTCGCCGCCCGTGCGCATTGCCGCTCGGTGTGCGGCGAAATGCATTCGGGCTTCTCGGCCCTGCGCGCGGCGCTGCCGATGAACCTCAAGGGCCACTTCCCCAACTTCAAGGTGTGGTCCCGCGCCGAAGCCGACATCGTGCGCATCACCACCATCTGGAAGGAGTGTCTGGCCAAGTACGGCGGGCCTTTCCTGTTCGGCGAACAGCGCACCATGGCCGATGCCATGTATGCGCCTGTGGTGACGCGCTTCATGACCTATGACGTCAAACTTGATCCCATCTGCACCGCCTATGCCAAGCGCATCATGGCCATGCCGGAGATGCAGGAATGGATCACCGCCGCCAAAAAGGAACCGGAGGACATCGACGAACTGGACGTGGAATTCTAGGGCGCGCGCAGCATCAGCAGCACCGGCAGGAAAAGTCGCGCCCGTTTTTGTCGCAGGCCCATGGCGGGAGACCGCAGAAAGGATGGATGTGATGAATACCGTAGCGGAGGCAAGCGTACTGGCGCAGAACACGTTTTCGCATGTCAGCGAAGGCGACACGCCCTATGAAACGGGAGGGCTGCGCGACTTCTTCCTGTATCGCGACCTGGGCATTGCCGCGGCCACCGGCGGCCAGGTGGTGGCGCAGCTGGTCAAGGCCAACATGGCCCCGGAAACGGGCACCGGATGGCATCGGCACGAGGCCAACTTCCACATCGTCATCATGCTCAAAGGCTGGGCGCGCTTCATGTACGAGACCGAAGTCACGCTGGTCAAGGCCGGGGATTGCGTGCACCAGCGGCCGGGCATCGTGCACTTCCTGTTCGACTATTCGCCCGACATGGAGTATCTGGAAATCGTTAGTCCGGCCGACTTCAAGACCATCGACATGCCGGCCCCCTGCGAGGTTCCCGCACCCACGCCCTGGAATAACTGAAGCCGCTGCGGGTCTGCGTTTGATGGCAGCAGACCCGCGCGGGCGAGGAGCAAAAGCATGCAATTTTCCTCTGTCAAAAAATTCAAGCCTCTGTTAGTCTTTCTTCATGCACGCTGGCGCTGGCGTGCAGCGGCAGTCCCCTAGCGCCATCGCATTACGCTGTACCCACGCTGTAGTTTTGCCGTACCCACCGCCTCTGTTTTCGTTACAACCTACTTAGAAAGATTCCCGCTCCCCACGGGAACACGAAGCAAATCTATGGCACATTTTTTTGATGAGATGTATTCAGGAGGCGCAGGCAGCGAAGCAGGTCAAGTGCGTCAGCACTATGCAGAATTCGCCAGCTGGCTTTCGGCGCAGTCGCCCGAAATCATCGCCCGCAAACGTGCCGAATCCGACCTGATCTTCCGCCGCGTCGGCATTACCTTCGCCGTCTATGGCAACGATGCCGGCACCGAGCGCCTGATCCCCTTCGACATCATCCCGCGCATCATCCACAAGGCCGAATGGGCCAAGCTGGAAGCGGGACTGGTCCAGCGCGTCAAGGCGCTCAACATGTTCATCCACGACATCTATCACGAACAGAAGATCGTCAAGGCCGGCATCATCCCGCCCGAGCAGATCTTCCAGAACGCCCAGTACCGGCGCGAGATGCAGGATGTGAACGTGGTCAACGACATCTACGCGCACATCGCCGGTGTGGACATCGTGCGGGCGGGCGAAGGTGAATTCTACGTACTCGAAGACAACCTGCGCGTGCCCTCCGGCGTGTCCTACATGCTGGAGAACCGCAAGATGATGATGCGGCTCTTCCCGGACCTGTTCAAGCGCCACAAGA
>NZ_DBIC01000245.1:0-2128 GCF_002296545.1 Herbaspirillum sp. UBA812
GTTCATGATGCCCTTGTTGTGGGTGGCGGCGCGGTAGGGATCGACGGCGGCAAATTCATACGCATCGACGATGCCATCGATGACTTCCTCGCCACTGTATGCGCTGGTGGCCAGTACCTCGGCAGAAACCTTCACCCTGGCCCGCGCCAGCCGCAGATCGGCCAGATTGGAGAGGATGCGCAGCCGCACCTTGCCGCCGGTGATTTCCTCGATATGTCCGGCCACCGCTTCGGCCATGGTGTTGACGGTATTGGCACCCATCGCATCGCGCACGTCGACGATCAGGTGTGTGACCACCATGGCACCGCGCCGGGTGTCCGGGAAGACATGCACTTCAATGTCGCGGCAGCCGCCGCCCAGCTGGTTGAGCAACTGATCGCGGCTGTTGGCGATGTCGATGATGGCCTGGCGGTCCTTGAGGATGGCCAGCCGTGCGCCGTGCGGATCGGTCACCCCGAGCAGCTGGATCTGCGCCCGCATGAGCGGCGTGCTGCTGGAAGTCTGGAAGCCGCCGCAGGCGCGCACCAGCTTGGCCATGAAGGACGCTGCCGCCACCACCGAGGGCTCTTCGACCGCCATCGGTACCAGTACATCGCGGCCATTGAGCTGGAAATACCCGGCCACACCCAGCGGCAGCTGGAAAGTGCCGACCACGTTTTCAATCATGCCGTCGGCCGTGGCCAGCGGCAGGCCGCCGGGCTGGCCCAGCAGGATCTGCTCGGAATCGCCCAGCCCGGCCAGGCGTGCGACCTCCGCCAGGCGTTGCGGCGGGGTCAGGCTGCGGAATCCGGGCAGGCGCGAATCGGTCGCGGAGTGCTTGTCACTGTGCATGCGCTGGTCTCTCTTTTCGTCGTTATATGAAGATCTGGAATGGGCGGCAGGCTGCGCGCCGCCGTCCAGCGCTGGCAGAATAGCAAGGGTGTACCATTGCGCATGGGTACAGTTGCTGCCAACAGCAGGGCAACTGTACCCAGGACAATCCCTTTGCATTGCAGCAAGTCCCGACGACGCGGGGCGGGCGAGCGAGTACCTGCCTGCTTTTTGGAGAGTCTTATCCGTGACCATCCCCCAGACACTCACCCAGACCCTGGTGCAGCTGATCCGCCGCCAGATCGCAGAGGGTGCCCATGCTCCCGGCAGCCGGTTGCCGTCGATCCGCGAGCTGGCCGCCCGGCATGGCTGTGCCAAGAACACCATCGTCAACGTGTTCGAGGAATTGACGGCGCAAGGCGTGGTCGAGCCCCGGCGCGGCTCCGGCTTCTTCGTCTGCGCCACGCCGCCGCGCCCGAAGGAAGAAGAGGAGGGCAGCCTGAGCCGCGCCATGGACGTGGTCTGGCTCATGCGCGAGCAGTTGAAGCACGACCCCGGCCATCTGCGTCTGGGCGATGGCTTCCCGCCGGTGGAATGGCTGCACGATGTGCGGCTGGACAAATTCCACCAGAAGGTGGTGCGCACCGGCATGGGTGCGCTGTTCGGCTACGGCAGCCGCTTCGGTTACCTGCCGCTGCGCCAGCACCTGGTGCAGAAGCTGGCACAGCATGGCATCGAGGCCGCCACCAGCCAGATCGTGCTGACCCACGGGGCCAACCAGGCGCTCGATATCGTGATTCGCAATTTCATCCGCCCCGGCGATCGCGTGCTGGTCGATGAACCGGGCTACTACATGTTGTACGGCAAACTCAAGCTGTCCGGCGCGCGCATCGTCGGCATCCCGCGCCATGCGGACGGGCCGGATATCGAGGCCCTGGAACGCGAACTGAAGCTGCCCGGCAAGCCGCCGCTGTTCTTCACCCAGTCGCTGGCGCACAATCCCACGGCCTCGGACACCTCTCCGCACAAGGCGCACAAGATCCTGCAACTGGCCGATCGCCACGATGCCCTGATCGTGGAGAACGATGCCTTCGCCGACTTCAAGCCTGCTACCGCGCCGCGTATCGCCACGCTGGACCAGTTGCGCCGCACGCTCTACATCGGCAGCTTTTCCAAGTCGGTGTCCGCCGCGCTGCGCGTGGGCTTCATTGCCTGCCATCGTGATCTGGCCAGTGACCTGGCCGACATCAAGATGCTGGTCCACATGAGCAGTTCCGAATACTGCGAGCGCACGCTGGACGTGATCTTGTCCGACGGC
>NZ_DBIC01000245.1:2442-3926 GCF_002296545.1 Herbaspirillum sp. UBA812
CACCCGCCACACGGCGCGCCTGCGCGAGCGTCTGGCGCACGCCACCGACGCCGCCTGCCACCAGCTGCAGCAACTGGGGGCAGAGTTGTTCTGCGCGCCTCAGCAATCCATGTACCTGTGGGCCAGATTTCCCGCCTTTACGGATGCCCGGCCACTGGCGCAGGCCTTGATGGCGCATCACGTGGTGCTGGCTCCTGGCAGCATCTTCCATGTCGACCCGGAACACAGCGTGCCGTGGTCCCGCTTCAATGTCGGACAGCTGTCGGACCCGCGATTTGCCGCCGCCATGGCCAGGTTGCTGGATCAACAAGCTTGAATTCCCGCATGCTGGGGCAATGCAGGCATGGTTTCCGCGCCCTCGGGAAGAGAACCGCCATTGCCCGTCTGTTCCGGGCTTATTTGTCTTGTTCCACTTGCCCTCGCGTGCCATAGTGACGAACCACGACAGTCGCCGACTGTCGTGGTGACAACAATAATCAAGATGACATTGCGGAGTCCTCGCCCGGAGGCTTCGCTAGGGACGGAAAAGACATGAATATCCTTGGCAACATGAATATCGGCAAGCGCCTGACCTTGGGCTTTGCCGTGATCCTCGCGTTTTCCGCCATCGTGGCGGGTATCAGCCTGTGGCGACTGGAGCAGGTGTCGACGGCCACGCGCGAGATGATGAACGATCCGCTCAAGACTGAACGCCTCATGGGCGACTGGTATACCAACCTGACCGCCGGCATTCGCCGCACCCTGGCCATCGCCAAGAGCAGTGATCCGTCGCTGGCAGCGTATTTCGCGGAGGAAGCCGCGGCCTCCACCAAGAGTTCCTCGGAGTACCAGAAGCAGGTCGAGGGCTTGCTGGTCACCCCCGAAGAAAAGGCGCTGTTCCAGAAGATCGGCGAGCAGCGCAAGGTGTACCTGTCGTCGCGTGACCAGATCGTCAAACTGAAGGCGGCAGGCAACGTGGAAGAAGCCATGCGCCTGCTGGACACCGTCTTCGTGCCCGCCGCCGCGACCTACCAGAAACTGATGCGCGAGATGGTCGACATCCAGCGCAAGGATATCGACGATACCGCCAAGGAAATCGACAACATCGCTGCCCAGAGCCGCATCCTGATCATGGTGCTGGAGGGTCTGATCCTGTTGCTGGGCATCGTGCTGGCGCGCACCCTGACGCTGGGCATCACCAAGCCGCTGCAGACGGCGGTGGTGGTGTCGCGCAAGGTGGCCGAGGGCGACCTGGCGACCCAGGTGCAGGTGACCTCGCGCGACGAGACCGGCCAGCTGCTGCAATCGCTCAAGGACATGAATGACAGCCTGCGCGGCATCGTCGCCAATGTGCGCACCGGCACCGATACCATCAGCACGGCCTCGGCCGAGATCGCGGCCGGCAACCTCGACCTGTCCGGGCGCACCGAACAGCAGGCCAGTTCACTGGAAGAAACTGCCTCGGCGATGGAAGAACTGATCTCCACCGTGCGCCAGAACGCCGA
>NZ_DBIC01000217.1:0-5858 GCF_002296545.1 Herbaspirillum sp. UBA812
CGCACCGTAATAGGTGGCAATGGGCACATCTGCAGGACGGCCCCGGTAACTGGGGATGCCCTGGTCGGCCAGTCGCCTGTCGTGCAGATAATTGAATTGCGCCGTGAAACTGGTCTGCGCATCCGGCTTGTAGGTCAGGGAAGGGGAGAGTGCCTGGCGTTCCAGGAAATACTGGTTGCGGAAACTGCTGGAGTCTTCCACTGCGCCGGTCAGGCGAAACAGCAGCGTGCCGGCGGCGCTGTTGCGGCCGACGTCGAATTCGCTGCGCTTCTGTCCTTCGCTGCCGACGGTGAGCCCGATCTCGCTGACCGGATCGTCGCTCGGCTTCTTGGTCACACGATTGACGATACCGCCCGCCGAGCCGCGTCCGTACAGCACGGAGGCCGGACCCTTGAGCACTTCCACGCGTTCCACATTGGAGAGGTCGCGGAAATACAGCGCATCATCGCGCACGCCATCGATGAACTGATCGGTGATGGCGCTGAAGCCGCGGATGATGACCTGGTCGCGCTGGGCGTCGCCCAGACTGAAACTGAGACCGGCCACGTTCTGCAGGGCATCCTGCAGCGACAGGGCATTCTGGTCGCGCATGACCTGCTTGGTGACGGTGTTGACGGTTTGCGGCACGTCGCGCAGCGGTACGTCGATCTTGGTGGCCGCCGAGGAGTTCTTGGGACGGTAGCCGCTGTTGTCATCTGCAGTCGCCTTGACGGTCACTTCCGGCAGCGCATTGGTTTGGACTTGTTGCGCGTAGCTGTCGAAGGCCAGGGCCAGCAGCGCACTGAGGGTACACAGTTTGGTGTTCATAGCAATATTGTTTTACGTTGTGAATGGACGAACTTCTGTTGCAGAGGCTGGCGGAAGGCTGGCGGAGGGAAAGCTTGGGACTGCAAGGGCGGTGTTTCAGCTGGCGGCCTCGCGGGTGTCGGAGCGTCGCTGCAAACCATGCAGGGCGGCGGCCACGATCAGATAGACGGCAGCGTTGGGCCAGAACACTTCACTGATCGGCAGCCAGCCCATGGCCAAGGCACCGGCAGCTGTTCCCAGCAGGGCACCGGCCTTGGCCGCGCTGTTGCCGGCGCCGAGTACCCAGCCTTGGCGGTGGCCATCGGCCTGGCGTGACAGCAGGGTGTAGAACACCGGCAGCAATGCGCCGAGGAACACGCCCCACAGCAAGCGTGCCGCGACAAACCATGCCGGCACATGACTCATGGACTGCAAGGCCAGCGTGGCAGCACAGGCCAGCGTGATCCACTTGACCCGCTGCAGGACTTGCTCCGGTGCCAGTGCAGCGAAGGCGCGTGCCCAGAGCGGAGCCGCAATGCACAGGCCCAGTGCGGTAGCGCCATAGCAAAGGCCGGTGAAGCTGGCATTGGCATGCAGGACCTGATCGGCATACACCGCAAAGAAAGCCTGCGGCATGATCTTGCCCGCCTGCACCAGCAAGATGCCCAGCAACAAGCCTTGAAACGCCTGCAGTGCAGGGCGTTCTGCCGCCGTTGAAGCAACCGGCTTTGATGATGCGCGCTGTCGATCAGTCGGCGCGGCTGGCTTGACGAAGGGCAGGGCCACCGCAGCCAGCAGCGCGCACAGCACGCACACCAGCGCGGTCGTCAGGTTGACGATCCAGAAGCCCCAGAGGTCAAACAAGATACCGCCCAGCCATGGGCCCAGGGCCGAGCCCATGGCGGTGGCCACTTGCAATCGTGCCATGAGCGAGCTGCGCTGCGCCGGGGTGGCCAGACCCGCGCCATAGGCTTGCGCCGTAGCGATGAAGCCGCCCAGCGCGCCCTGGATCAGACGCGCCAGCATTACTACGGTGACGCTGTCGGTCCAGGCCGCCATCAGCTGGCTGACCGCCAGCGCCAGCAAGGCCCGCACCACCATCGGCTTGTGGCCGGTCCGGTCGCCCAGGCGACCCCACCAGGGGGCGGTGAGCATGGTCATCAGCAAGGGGCCGGCATAGACCGCCATGCTGACCCAGGCCAGCGTGGCAGCCGACATGGGAGCCAGCTCCCGCAAATGCAGTGGCCAGAAGGGGCCGCTCATTTCCATCGCGCCCATCGAGAGCAGCTGGATGGCCATCAGATAGCGCAACGCCACAGCCGGACTGCGGCCCATCAACACGCTCATGCTGCGCCCGGCAGGGGATTGGGCATGCGCAGGACGACGTCCTCGGAGGTGTCGCTCAGGCGCATGCGGACGAAGGACTTGGCCGGCCAGTCATCCTGCAGCAGTGCCCGATACTCGGTTTGCCAACGCTGCGGTTCGGTGTCTGGCTTGAGTTCCGCGAAGCTGGCTGCGAGACGCTCGCGCAGTACCGCCATGAATGCTGCTTCCGGCTGCTGATAGGTGCGTGAGAGCAGCAAGGCAAGTTCGATGATGTGGCACAGCATGAAGGCGTGCAGAAGTTTGTCGCGCACGGAATCGTTGTCTTCGAACAGGGTGTGCTTGCTGCTGTAAGTTTCCAGCGCCAGTCTGCTGTGGCGCAAGGTGGGGGCATGGATGCGCAGGTCCCCAAAGTCGCGCAAGAGCATCTGCACAGGCCGAAGTTGGGCATCCACCATCACGAAGCTGTTCTGCTGATGGGCTTCAAAGGCGATGCCATAGCGCAGATAAGCTCCCAGCACTGCCGGCAAGGCGACATCCAGATAGGCAGCAAAGAATTGTTCGGCAGCATCGGCGTCGTCTCCCCACGCTGCGCTGACCAGATCGCAGACCAGCGGACGCCCGCTCAGAGGCGAATCTGCAAACAAGGCGCCCACCGGTACCGGCATGCGCTCCTTGCAGCGTTGCGTCATGGGGTTGCTGCGGTAGAGCACGGCCAGGTGGCGGGAGACATCGTCATTGCCCTGCGGGTCGCGGTAATACAGGCCGACTTCTTCACCGAGGATGGCCAGTCGTCCGCCGAAACCGTCTTCCTTGGCGATGATGTCGCGCAGCAGCCTGGTCAGGCGCGGGCCCATCACGGCAGACTTGGGCGAGACGGTACGCTCGACGCTGGTCAGGCGCAGCGATACGGGCAATTTCATGTGCGGCTGTGTAGGCGAGCCTTCAGGAACCACGGTGCGGAAGGACATGGTCGGCCGGGCTGGCAGGCTCGCTTCGGGCAGCAGCAGGAGCTGGCGCTTTTCCACTGCCTGAGCGAAGCGTTCGGGGATGGCGCGATCCAGCTGGTAAGGATGCAAGGGCAGGGGGAGCCAGTGTGAAACGTCTTCACCCCGGTGCTGCAAGGCTGTTGTCCACGTTTCCCAGGCTTGCGGGTAGTGGGTAGCGAACCATTGCCGGTATTCGGCGTGGTCCTGGCCGCCGGTGATGCAGGCGACATCGACGTGCATTGCTGCCAGGGAGAGCGTGATCGTGGCTTCAAATTCGGGCGAGAGCGCCATGACCTCGGCGCTGCTCAAGCCGAGTTTGGTCTTGTAGTTGGGGTGCCAAGGATGGCCCAGCGTGCCCCATTGTTCCAGCAGCAGGCTCGGGTTGGGGTGCGCTGAACGGAATAATGAGGCGACAAAATTGGTCTGCTGCTGCCCGAACTCGGCACGCAATCGAAGTCCCCAGTGTTGGCGGTAATTCAGGCAAAGGGCGTCATTTTCTGCGCTGTTGGAGAGCTCCATGATCAGCCGTTGCAGGCTGGCTTCGGAAATGTCCTCATGCGCCCGAGCCACCTTTGCCAACAGCATGGACGAGCTCAGCAAGGCTTGCGGGACCGGGTTTCCGACACTGTAGTGTGCGATGGAACCGTGGAGCTGGCAGTTGTCCGCCACACCCAGGTGCAGGCCCTCGATGCGCAGCATGCTTTGCGCTTTCCACAAAGGCAGCCAGGCGTAGTGCCCATCGAAGATCAGGTGTTCCCGCTGCAGCAGCTTTTCGCGGAACAGCGCTTGCAGCGTGCGTTGCAGACTGCGCTGCCGGGCTTGATGCCAGGCTCGGTTGAGATGGACATCTTGGGGTTCACCTAGGTCCTGGATGAGATTCAAAGTACGCATATTGTTGCCTCATGTAACAAAGTGTCTTTGAATTGTATCAAATGAGAATCGCTATTATTCGTATTTATTCGAGGGGTATTTATTCGTATAATTTGTATTATGTAAAATGGTATTTATTGCCATAGTAACAACAAAGCGCGATACGATTCCTACCCTGTTCCGCACCTCAGAAAAGCCGCCGTTTTAGGTGGCTTTTCTTCTTTACAAGTTCCGTTTTTCTGAATCACAATTGCCCCGCAATTTGCAAAATAGACAACTATGTGCCGTGACCTATTTGGGGAGGTTCCGGTGACCGAGGATGACGTCTATCGATGGGTACAGGCTATCTCGCCGCGCTGGCTCACACCGGAGCGGTCCTATCTCAATTACGTCCGCACCTGGGGCGTGGTCGATAAGATCAAGCAGGCAAAGCTCCGGGGGGACTTTGAATCCATCATAGACCGTCCGCAACCGGCATACCATGTAAGATTTGCATTAAACGCCATCATCTAACGAGGACAAAAAGAAATGAAGATGCAGCACTTATCCACTATCGCCCTGGCCCTGATCCTGACTGCCTGCGCATCCACGAAGCCTGCCAACGTGATGCCGATGGCCGGTGGCCAGTACCGTACAACCGGGTTCGGTGAAGACGAGAACGCCGCCCAGGGGGCCGCGCTGAAGGCCGCACAGGCCGCATGCGACAAGCAAAGCCGCCGCCTCGAAGTGGTCAGCACGCAGACC
Organism: Herbaspirillum sp. UBA812; assembly: GCF_002296545.1. NCBI lineage: Bacteria > Pseudomonadati > Pseudomonadota > Betaproteobacteria > Burkholderiales > Oxalobacteraceae > Herbaspirillum > Herbaspirillum sp. UBA812. Next base: position 4,713 of record NZ_DBIC01000217.1, read on the forward strand.
AAATACAAGGGCGTCGTCAGCGAGGACACGAACAAGAACCTTGCCACCGCTGGCAAGCTGGCATCCTATGTCGGTGCCTGGGTTCCCACGCTGACCGACGACAACGATTATGAGGTCACGCTGCAGTTCACCTGCGCGGCCTGATCTGTTGGCCAACAAACGAAAAGCCCCGGAAATCCGGGGCTTTTTCACTTCTTCTTGCGCTTGCGGAATTGGCCATTGGCCTTGCGCGGCGGCGTGCGTCGTTTGGTCACTTGTCTCTCCGGTAGATTGCATCAATGCGCTTGTGCGCCGTGTCGGCCGTATGCTGGGCGCGGTCGGCCTTTTCCCGCAGTGCCTTGATATCGGCACGGATGCCCGCGTACACGCCGGACCCGGCAGCCATGGCGGTCAGCACCTGGCCAACCAGTTCCGACGTGAACTCCATCACTGGCCCTCGCCGGCCTTGCCTTCAGGCGTGAAGATCGCGGCCAGGGACAGCAGCGCGGCCGCCGCCTGCGAAATGGTTTGCACGGTGGTGGTCGGCACGCCCCACAGGGTGGCCAGGCCGATCAGGCTTGCAATGCCGGCATGGGTCGATGGTTCTTTCAATCGTTGCAGCAGGTTCATTTTTTCCTCACGAGAAAAGATATTTCAGGAAGTTGCCAGCCGGGCAGGCAAACGAGGCATCCCACGTCCGCCCTTCCAGCTTGGCCCGTTCGCACTCGGTCAGTTCAGTGCGTGGCACGCCCACGTAATCGCCTATGGCATACACGGGCGTGGAGATTGCGGTGTCAGCAGCGCCGAGAACAAACTCAACGGCGGCGCCCCCCACAGCCGCCCCCACATCCGCAGCCGCACCCTTTTTTTTTACAAAAAAGATGATGGCCGCCAGGATCGCGCCGCCGATGATGAGTTTGTCCCGGTCCATGATTAGCCGTACCAAGGATCTTCAGCAGTGCCGCCGATGGGGCCGAGCGTGCCGAACGAGTTGTAACCGCCCGTTGCCGGCGATGCGTTGTAGGTGTCCGGCATGCCTCGTGCCATATTGGACAGCCAGGCGGCCAGGCCGGTAGTGAGCCCCGCAACAACCTGCTGCGTTCCGTTCCCGGTTGCTCCGGAGGCCGTGGTCGGCATGGTCACCACACGTGGGCGGGTGGCCAAGAC
>NZ_DBIC01000325.1:0-6025 GCF_002296545.1 Herbaspirillum sp. UBA812
CGCGCCAATGCGGCAAGCTGGGCCTGATCATCATCGACTACCTGCAGCTGATGTCGGGCAACGGTGGCAGCTCTTCTGAAAACCGCGCCTCCGAAATCTCGGAAATCTCGCGTAGCCTGAAGGGCCTGGCCAAGGAACTCAACTGCCCGGTGATCGCGCTGTCGCAGCTGAACCGCTCGCTGGAACAACGTCCCAACAAGCGTCCCGTGATGTCCGACTTGCGCGAATCAGGCGCTATCGAACAGGATGCTGACGTTATTTTGTTCATTTACCGTGATGAAGTTTACAATCCGGACTCGCCCGACAAGGGCACGGCGGAAATCATCATCGGCAAGCAGCGTAATGGCCCCATCGGCAGCATTCGCCTGTCCTTCCTGGGGATGTATACCAAGTACGACAACTATATCGGCAATCTGGCGCAGCCTTACGGCGGCGACTGATGCCATCGGCGGCGCGCCATCAGGGCGTGTCGCTGCACAAGGATCACGGGCGGCGTCGGGCCGCCCGTGTCATGCAAAGCGAACGGCTCCCAAGGCCGTTCGTGCAGGACCGGCAGGGCGGGGTACCGGCTTCCAAGGGGGCAGCCGCAGGCCGGTTCGAAACGGCGCTTTACATGAGCGCTAACCACTGATGAGAGAGAAAAATGTTTGGACGATTGATGCCGACTGAAGGCAAATTCTTTGACCTTTTCAATCAGCATGCAGAGCTGGCGGTCAAGTGCGCGAAAGAAATGGTGGCGCTGATGACCAATTTCGACGACCTTGAAATTCGCGTGCACGCCATTGAAGCCGTCGAGAAGGAAGCCGACAAGGTCACGCACAATGCCATCGAACTGCTGCACAAGACCTTCATCACGCCGCTGGACCGCGATGACATCCACCAGTTGATCACCCGCATGGATGACATCCTGGACCTGCTGGAAGACGCGGCCCAGACCATCTCCCTCTACGACATCAAGGCCATCACGCCGGAAGCCAAGCGCCTGGCCGAGCTGTGCCTGTCCTGTGCGGAGAAGGTGCAGTCGGCCGTGGGCCTGCTGTCCAACATGGACAACTCGCGCCAGATCCTGTCGATCTGCCAAGAAATCGACCGCCTGGAGTCCGACGCTGACCACGTGATGCGTGCGGCCATGTCCAAGTTGTTCCGCGATGAACCGGACGTGCGCACCCTGATCAAGCTCAAGGCCATCTACGAAATCCTGGAAACCGTCACCGATCGCTGCGAAGACGTGGCCAACATCATCGAAGGCATCATCGTCGAAAACGCCTGATCTTCCGGCGTAGCGGCGATTCCCTCGATTTCCGACGGGGACGCCGCTGGTTTCACACAACGGTTTCCCCATGCAAACAATCCAAATCAGCTTACATATTCTCGCGTTGTTGATCGTCCTGGCGCTGCTGTTCGACTTCATGAATGGTTTCCACGACGCCGCCAACGCGATCGCCACCGTGGTCTCCACGGGCGTGCTGCGTCCGCAGACCGCCGTGGCCATGGCCGCCTTCTTCAACCTGGCGGCCGTGTTCGTGTTCCATCAACTGCACGTGGCGGCTTCGGTGGGCAAGGGCACCATCGAACCGGCCATCGTTGACCAGTATGTCATCTTCGGTGCCCTGATCGGGGCCATCTTCTGGAACCTGGTGACCTGGTATTACGGCATCCCGTCCTCGTCCTCGCATGCCCTGATCGGCGGCCTGGTCGGCGCGGCCGTGGCCAAGGCCGGTACCGGCGCGCTGATCTCGGCGGGCCTGCTGAAGACGATTCTCTTCATCGTGCTCTCGCCCGTGCTGGGCCTGGTATTTGGCTCCCTGATGATGCTCGTGGTGTCGTGGATCTTCTTTCGCTCCACACCACGCAAGATCGATGGCTGGTTCCGCCGCCTGCAGCTGCTGTCGGCCTCCATGTACAGTCTCGGCCACGGCGGCAATGACGCGCAGAAGACCATCGGCATCATCTGGATGCTGCTGATCGCTTCGGGTTATTCCTCCCCGGATGCCCCGCCGATGTGGGTCATCATTTCCTGCTATTGCGCCATCAGCCTCGGTACGCTCTTCGGTGGCTGGCGCATCGTCAAGACCATGGGTCAGAAGATCACCAAGTTGAAGCCCGTCGGTGGTTTCTGTGCCGAAACCGGCGGTGCGATCACCTTGTTCATCGCCACCGCCCTGGGTATTCCGGTGTCGACCACCCACACCATCACCGGCGCCATCGTCGGCGTGGGCGCGGCGCAGAAGATGTCGGCCGTGCGTTGGGGCGTGGCCAGCAACATCGTCTGGGCCTGGATCTTCACCATTCCGGCCTCCGCTTTCGTGGCGGCGATCGCCTGGTGGATCGGCGTGCACGTGCTGTAACAAGCCGTCATTCATGGTCGCTGCCAGCGCAGCGGCCGCCCAAAAGCAAAAAGCCACGTTTTCACGTGGCTTTTTGCTTTGGTGCTGAAGAAAAGTGCTTACAACACGTCGCTGGCGTGATCGGCCAGGCGCGAGCGTTCGCCGCGCGCCAGGGTGACATGCCCGCTGTGCGCCCAGCCCTTGAAGCGGTCGACCACATAGGTCAGGCCGCTGGAGCCTTCGGTCAGGTAGGGCGTGTCGATCTGGGCGATGTTGCCCAGACATACGATCTTGGTGCCGGGGCCGGCACGGGTGACCAGGGTCTTCATCTGCTTCGGCGTCAGGTTCTGGGCCTCGTCGATGATCAAGAACTTGTTCACGAAAGTGCGGCCGCGCATGAAGTTGAGCGACTTGATCTTGATGCGCGAGCGGATCAGGTCCTGGGTCGCGGCACGGCCCCATTCCCCGGCATCGCCATCGGACTTGTTGAGCACTTCGAGGTTGTCATCGAAGGCGCCCATCCAGGGGCCCATCTTCTCTTCTTCCGTGCCCGGCAGGAAACCGATGTCTTCACCGACCGGCACCGTCACGCGGGTGACGATGATTTCGTTGTAGAGCTTGGTCTCCAGCACCTGCGCCAAGCCCGAAGCCAGCGCCAGCAGGGTCTTGCCGGTACCGGCCTGGCCCAGCAGGGTGACGAAGTCACACTCCGGGTTCATCAGCAGGTTCAGCGCGAAGTTCTGCTCGCGGTTGCGCGCAGTGATGCCCCAGACGCTGTTCTTGGCGTGGCCGAAGTCGCGCAGGGTCTGCAGTACGGCAGTCTTGCCGTTGATCTGGCTGACCTGGCCGTAGAAAGCCGGTTCGCCATTCTTGGGCTCGATGAAGACGAACTGGTTGACCAGCAGCGAGGGCACGTAGGGGCCGGTGACACGGTAGTAGGTGTAGCTGGTGCCGTGGCGGCTTTCCTGCCAGGACTCCATGCCCTTGCCATGCTTGTTCCAGAAGTCATCCGGCAGTTGCTGGATGCCCGAATACAGCAGGTCGGTATCTTCCAGCACGTGGTCGTTGAAGTAATCTTCCGCGGGCAGGCCAATGGCACGCGCCTTGAGGCGCATGTTGATGTCCTTGGAGACCAGCACCACCGGACGTTCCGGATACTGCTGGTCCAGCGCGCGCACCACGCCCAAGATCTGGTTGTCGGCCTTGCCTTCGGGCAGGCCTTCCGGCAGGGCAGCGTTCTGCAGCTTGGTCTGGAAGTACAGGCGGCCCTTGGCATCCTTGTTGCCCAGCTTGGCCAGCGGGATGCCCAGGTCGATCGAATCCTCGGCCACGTCGGACACCAGCGCATCCAGCGAACGCGAGATCTGGCGCGCATTGCGGGCCACCTCGGACATGCCCTTCTTGTGGTTGTCCAGCTCTTCCAGCGTGACCATGGGCAGGTAGATGTCATGCTCCTCGAAGCGGAACAGCGAGGTCGGATCATGCATCAGCACGTTGGTATCCAGCACGAACAGCTTGGACTTGCCCAGCTTGTCGGCCACGCGGCTGGTGGGCGACTTGGGGCGGACTTCGGCGCTCTTGGGAGCGGCTTTCGGTTTCTCGGCCACGGCGGCAGTCTTGCCGGTGATGCGCGCGCGGGGCGCGGTGACCTTGGTGTCGGAGACGTCGGCAACGGCAACTGCAACTGCTTGGGGTGCAACTACGGGAGCGGAGGTTTCAACGAGAGTGATGTTCGGTTTGACGGGCTTGTTGCGATCGGCCTTGGGATAGTCCTCGGGAGACAGCATCGAAGCTGGTTTGCTCGGCATTTTGGGCAGGGGCATCAGGACCTCGGAAGTGGATGAAGAAAACACCGCTTTGTCAGAGCGAACAGGTGAAGCAATACATCAGACAGCAAAGAGCGGGATCTTGCTGCAAGGCCGGGCATGCCAATGAAATCCTTGCACCTGTGCTGCAACGTAGCGGCCGTTGCCGTACGGAGGGCAGACAGGGGTTGGGCGAGGGCTTGATTGGCCTGGACGGCGGGGGTGGCAAAGTAAAAAGTAAAAAAGCCGTTTCGGCAGGCCTCGGGCCTTAACCTGAAACGGCTTCCAGCAAACGTTTTTCTGTTTGAATTCAATGGCTTGTATCGTTTGACCGCATGGTTGGAACGCGTCGCAGCTACTTGCCAGGTCTCCGCGCCGCGGCCTGAATCGATCGTTGCCGTCCGGACCCTGCGCGCAGCAGCCGGGTGGGCTATTGCGCTGCAGCAACCGGACCGCCTGTCTCAGGAATCGAACTTCATTCAGGCCAAGGTTTTAATGAAGGCCAGCACCTCATCCACGTGTGCAGGAACCTTCACTCCACGCCATTCTTTCACCACTTTGCCTGCGGCGTCAATCACAAACGTGCTGCGCTCCACGCCACGTACCTGCTTGCCATACATGTTTTTCATCTTCATGACGTCGAACATGGCGCACAGGGTTTCATCGGGGTCGGAGATCAGCTCGAAGGGCATGCCCAGCTTGCCCTTGAAGTTTTCATGGGACTTCAGGCTGTCGCGGCTGATGCCGAAGATGTCGGTATTGGCAGCCTGGAACTGCGGATGCAGGTCACGGAACTGCATGCCCTCGGTGGTACAGCCGGGGGTGTTGTCCTTGGGGTAGAAATACAGAACCAGGTTCTTGCCGCGATAGTCGGCCAGGTTGAAGGTCTTGCCACTGGTCATGGCGGCCGAGAAGTCCGGCACGGTCTTGTTCAGGAGGGATGGTCGGTCTGTCAAAGTGGCGCCCCGTAGGTGAAGTCTTGTTGGTGGATGGTTGGCGGGCCGGGGTCACCGGCCCTGATGAAGCCATGATCAAATCCTGTGCAGCCTTACATGGCCTGCACGATCATCTCGCCCGACCGGCCGGGCAGTTCGCCCCAGGCGATCGGCAGGATGGGCAGGACGTCATTCTTGATGCTCTGGTAGTAGTCGCCCATGGAGACCAGTTCGTAGCCTTGGGCACGCCAGCCGGTGAGCAATTGTTCGAAAATGGGGCCGAGTTTCTGTCCTTCAAGTTCCGCGTGCAGAGTGAAGACATGGTCACGCGGTTCCTTGGTCAATTGAAGCAAAAATTCAGCAGCATTGCTCGCGTCGATCATCTTGCCGCCGATCTCGCGGCCCAGGATTTCATCGAGCGTGGGCAGGGTGGTGGGCAGTTGCACGCAGGAGAGGGGCTTGCCGAAGGCCGACACGCGATGCGGGCCGGCATCGGCATCGGCCAGGCGGCCGTTTTCCCGCAGCTGCGAGCGGCCGTCCGAGGAGTAGGCCATGCCGAACTGGTCCAGCTGGACGAAGGCGTGATCGTTCATCTGCCAGCCCGCAGCGCCGTGCGTACGGGGTGCCTCACCGAAGATCTCGCGATAGCGGGCATGCGACTTGTGCATGGTCTCCACGGTCCACTGAGCGTCGGCGGTGCGAACGTCGTCCTGCCAGACCCGGTGGTCCCAGGTATGGATGCCGCATTCGAAACCCGCGTCCCTGGCTGAGCGCATGAAATCGGCACAGGTCTTGCCGATGTCGGGGGCGGGCAGCAGGGTGCCGTACATCAGCGTTTTGATGCCATAGTGTTCCACCACCGAAGTGCGCGAGACCTTGCTGAAGAAGCCCGGACGGAAGATCTGCTTCAGCGCCCAGCCGGTGTGGTCGGGCCCGAGCGAGAACAGGAAGGTGGCAC
>NZ_DBIC01000150.1:0-10438 GCF_002296545.1 Herbaspirillum sp. UBA812
GAACAGAATTAAGCTAGAGCGCAGGACAGAATTCTGTGCAGACTACGCCAAACCGCACAACCAGAAAAGCACCCAGCCAAGACAAAACAAACCAAAAACCAAGAAGGATCACCCCCCAACCGGATACTGCTCCCGCATCACCCGCTTGTTGAGCTTCCCGACGCTAGTGCGAGCCAATTCAGGAACAAACCGCACCCGATCCGGCACGCCATAACGAGAGATGGTCCCAGCCTCGGCAGCAGCCATCACATGCTGCCGGATATCCTCTTCGGAAACCGCGTCCACATCCTTCTTCAGGACGACAAGCGCAACCGGCCGCTCCCCCCATTTACCGTCCTGCACCCCGATGACGGCCGTCTCAGCCACAGCCGGATGCCGCGCAATGATGTCCTCGATCTGCAGCGAAGAGACCCACTCGCCCCCGGTCTTGATGACATCCTTGATCCGATCCGTGACCTGCAGATAGCCTTCGGCATCGAGATGCCCGATATCCTGGGTATGCAACCACCCCCCACGCCACAATTCTTCAGAGGCTTCCGCTTGATGCAGATACCCTTGCGTCAGCCAGGGCGCGCGCACCACCACTTCACCGGTGCTCTTGCCATCCCGCGGACAATCATTCATATCGCCATCCACCGTACGCAAGGCCACCAGCGGCACCGGCCGCCCGGTCTTCACGCGCAGCACGGCTTCACGCTCGCTGCCCAGGTCCTCGGTCGGCACCTGCGCCAGCGTCAATATCGGACAAGTCTCCGACATCCCGTAGCCGGTAAAGACATCAATCCCCCGATCCCGCGCCATGCGCGCCAGACTGCCCGTCATCGCCGAACCGCCGATGATCATCTTCCACCCCGACAGATCCACCTCCCGCGCCTGCTCGGAGGTCAACACCATCTGCAAAATGGTCGGCACGCAATGCGAGAAGGTCACCTTCTCCTCACGGATCAGCTTGCAGATCGTGTCCGGCACATAGCGCCCCGGATACACCTGCTTGACCCCCGCCATCGTCGCCACATAAGGCAGCCCCCAGGCATGCACATGGAACATCGGCGTCAACGGCATGTAGACATCATCCCGATGCAAACGCCCCTGCTGCGGGGCCAACGCCAGCCCGGCCGTGGTGCCCAGCGTATGCAGGACCAGTTGCCGATGGCTGAAATACACGCCCTTGGGCAAGCCCGTGGTGCCAGTGGTGTAGAAGGTCGTCGCGCGCGCGTTCTCGTCGAAGTCGGGGAAGTCATACTGCGCAGACGCCTGCGCCAGCAAAGCTTCATATTCCCCCGCAAAGCCCGGCCCCTGCGGGCAGGGACTGCCATCGTCGGTCAGCAGTACGCAGCGCGTGAGGGTGTTCAACTCACCACGGATCTGCTTCAACACCGGCATGAAATCCGAATTCACCAGCAAGACATCCGCCTGCGCATGATTGAGCGTGTAGGCAATCTGCTCCGGCGAGAGCCGCACATTCACCGTCTGCAACACGCAGCCCATCATCGGCACCGCAAAGAAACACTCCAGATAACGATTGCTGTCCCAGTCCATCACCGCCACCGTATTGCCGGCCTGCACGCCCATTTCCTTGAGCACATTGGCCAGCCGCTGCACGCGCTCATAAAAACCGGCATAGGTCAGCCGGCGCGCACCGTAAATGATTTCCTGCTCGGGGGCGGTGGCCAGGGCGCTGTGCAGCAACTGCTTGATCAGCAGCGGATAGCCATAGGCCGACGGGGTTTGCTCGATCGCTTGGGGCATGCCGGAGTCTCCTCTGTTGTGCGGCGGCAGGACCGCCTCTTATGGATGGGATGGATGAAACGAACTCCGATGATACCGCCAAGTCTCCAACCGCATCGTCGCCGGGACGACGAAATTGTGAAGCGTCCCGCCCCCCCGCGGGTGGTCAGCGCTTTTCTTCCAGCGAGGTCACGGTCAGCGCACCATCGATCCGGTCGGCGGTGAAGCTGATCTTCTCGCCTTCGCGTGCCCGCGCCAGAATCTCGGGATCGGCCTTGAACACCATCGTCATGCCGCCCATCTGCAGATTGGGAATCTCCGCATGGCGGATGGTGAGCTTGCCCGTGCCGGTGTCGACCTTGCGGATTTCGCCATCCACTTTGGGTGCATCACCCTGCGCGTGCGCCGCCAGCGCAGTCAAACAAAGGGCCGTGGTGAGGAGGAGGGAGCGCAACATGGTCTTTCCTTTCGTGAAGTCGTCAGCGACGCAAGGTCGCTGATCCAAAAACAATGATGTAAAAATATGATGACAGAGGTGCTCAATAAGTCATGTTTTCAATGATGCCCTTGATGCCCTCCCGGCTTGATGACCTCCAGCGTGGCAGGCGCAGCCGTGCCGGAAGGCGCGGCCCGCCGTGCCTCGGGCATCTCGCCCTGCCATTCCCGCGCCACCGTGCCGGCCGGTGCGCGATACCAGCCCGGATCCCGGTAATCATCCCGCGCCAGGTTGCGCCGGACCTTCACGGTGCTGAACATGCCACCCATCTCGATGGGGCCATACGGTCCGCGTCCGGTCATCATGGGCAGGGTGTTGTCGGGCAGGGGCATCTCCATCTCGCCCATCGATCCCCCCTTGTCACCCATGGCCATGTAGTCGGGAATGAGACGGCTGATCTTGCTGACGACCTTGGACTGGTCCACCCCGATCATGGTCGGCAGGTCATGGCCCATGGCGTTCATGGTGTGATGCGCCTTGTGGCAATGCAGGGCCCAGTCGCCTTCTTCGGTGGCATCGAACTCGATGGCCCGCATCTGGCCCACCGCAATGTCGGTGGTGACCTCGGGCCAGCGCGCGGCAGGTGGTACCCAGCCGCCATCGGTGCCGGTCACGCTGAACTCGTGGCCGTGCAGGTGCAGCGGGTGATTGGTCATGGTGAGATTGCCCACGCGGATGCGCACGCGGTCGTTCTGCCGCACCACCAGCGGGTCGATGCCGGGGAAGGCCCGGCTGTTCCAGGTCCACAGGTTGAAGTCCAGCATGGTGCTGACCTTGGGCACCGAGGCCCCCGGCGCAATGTCGTAGGCATTCATCAGGAACACGAAATCCCGATCCACCCGCATGACGCCCGGATCCTTGGGATGTGTCACCCAGAACCCCATCATGCCCATGGCCATCTGCACCATCTCGTCGGCATGCGGGTGATACATGAAGGTGCCGGCGCGCCTGGCAGTGAACTCATACACGTAAGTCTTGCCCGGCGGGATGGCCGCTTGCGTCAGGCCCGAGACGCCATCCATGCCATTGGGCAGACGCTGTCCGTGCCAGTGCACCGAGGTCGCTTCGGGCAGCTTGTTGGTCACGAAGATGCGCACCTTGTCGCCTTCCACCACCTCGATGGTCGGGCCGGGGCTCTGGCCGTTGTAGCCCCACAGCCTGGCCTTCATGCCGGGCGCGATCTCGCGCTCCACGGCTTCGGCGATCAGGTGGAATTCCTTGACGCCGTTCTTCATGCGCCAGGGCAAGGTCCAGCCATTGAGCGTGACCACCGGCTGGTAAGGACGGCCAGTGGCGGGTTGCAGCGGAGGCTGCGTGGCGGCGCTGGTTTGCAACGGGGCTTCAGGCAGACCGGCGGTACCGGCGCGGCTGACGGCACCGGCCGTTACGGCGAGCGCCGCGCCTTGCAGGAAGTGGCGGCGCGCTTTGTCGTTCGGGTTCATGGTTGCTTTCCTGGTTGGGGACGGCCGCCCAGCGCCTGTTGCAGGCTGGCGTCGGCGATCCAGAAATCACGCTGGGCATCGATGGCGGCATTGACCGTGGCCGCCTGTTCGCGCGCATCGGCCAGCAAGGCGAAGACGCTGATGAGCATGCCGTTGTAGCGCAGCAGATTTTCTTCGGCGATGCGCTGGCGCAGCGGCACCAGTTCATCCTGGTAGCGCCGGGCCAGCGCATAGGCATCCTGCCGCTCACGCCAGGCCAGACGTGCCTGGGCGCGTGCATCGAGAAGAGCCGCAGCCAGCTTGTGCGCACCCTGCAGGTAGATGGCCTCGGCCTTGGCCGTGCGCGCCTCGCCCCAGTCGAAGAGCGGAATCTCCAACGAGATCTCGTAGCCGTTTTCATTGGGCTTGCCACTCTCGGTGGTGCGCACCGCGCCCAGGTCCAGCACGTTGATGAAGCGGGTGGCGCGGGTCAGTCCCAGCGAAGCTTGCAGGCCTTCCAGTTCGGTGCGGGCGGCCTGGACGTCCAGGCGCTGCTGCAGGGCTTGCTGCTCGATGTCATCGACCGCCTCCAGCTGCTTGGGCAGGGACGGCAATTGCGCTGGCAACGCGAAATCCGGTGCCAGCCCCAGCAGGCGGGCCAGCGTTTCCTTGTACTGCGCCGCTTGTCGGCGCGCCTGCTGCAGGCTGGCCTGCGCCTGGCCATAGAAGAACTGCTCGCGCGCACCATCGAGCTGGCTGATATTGCCCAGCCGCGCCATCTGCGCCGCCAGTTCATGCGCCGCCTCGGCCGCATCGGCCACCTGCTCCTGATACTGCAAGCCCTGCTGCGCGGCCACCGCCTGGTAGTAGGCCTGGCGCGTCTGCGCTGCGAGCGCCAGTACGCGCGCGGCCAGCGACAGGCGCACCTGCTCGAAGCGCCGCTGTTCAATGCGCGCAGTCGTCGGCATGGTGATGAGGCGCATCAGGCCCAGTGACAGGCTGCGCTCGATCTTGAGATCGTCGCCCGCATGGGTGCGCTTGAAGGAGAAACCGGGATTGGGCAGGCGGCCGGATTGCACCAGGTCTGCCTCGGCCACGCCCAGTCCGGCGAAATCGGCCTGCAGGTCAGGATTGTGGAGGAGGGCGATCTGCACCGCATCGTCGGCACTGGCCAGTCGCGTTGCACCGCCCGCAGGGTCGTGCAGCAATGCGCGCACACGCTCGCTGCTGGCCTGGGTCTGTTGCGGGCTGCGGTTCCAGGCCGGGGTGTGGCCCAGGCGTTGCTGGCTGGTCTGCTCGACCTGGCCGAAACCGCCATCCGGCGACAGCTGCGCACAGCCGGCCAGCAAGGCGCAGGCGGCCACGGCAGCGGCCCGCCAGGGACGTGAAACTTGGGGAATCATGGAATCCTCGTCTGATGATGATCGTCATGCCACGCGCGCACTGACGTCAGCGCGCACGAGGCTCAGGCGCACGCGAAGGTGCGCAGGGCGGGATCAGGCGAGGGCAGGGGGACGGTCGGGGTTTTCCGGCAGATAGCCGACGAAGCCGGAAGCCGGCAGCGCAATGAATTCGCGCGAGGGAAGATCAGGCGCAGGCGGTGCGCTCAAGGCCAGCGGCAACAGGCCACCGACGGTGCAGGCGGCGCAGAAGCTGCAGGAGGAATGCGTGTGATGTTGCTGATGTTGTGTGTCGCTGGCATCAGCAGAGGTGATCTGTGTTGCCGCACCATGATCGGCATGATGGCCTTGATGGGCCTGCTGGTCATGATGCTCATGCTGCATCTGATGCGCTTGCACTGCCGGCGCATGATGCTGTACCGCCTGCTGCTGCGACGGCGCGCAGGCCTGCAGCACGGCGGCGAAGCCCTGGACGGGAATCGCCAGCGCCAGCAGCCAGAGCAGGAGGAGTTTTGCGCGCAGCATCATGGGCGGCAGTATAGACCGGGGCCGTCCCTGCGATCAACCTGTACGGCCGGCCTCAGGCCGCGGCCTTGCGTTCGCGCAAGCCGCGCACCAGGCGCAGGCCGTTGAAGACCACGATCAGGCTGGCCCCCATGTCGGCAAACACCGCCATCCACAGTGAACTCATGCCCACCAGCGCCAGCGTCAGGAACACCGCCTTGATGCCCAGCGCAATGCTGATGTTCTGCACCAGGACCGTATGGGCCTTGCGGCTTAGACGAATGAAGTCGGGGATCTTGCGCAGGTCGTCATCCATCAGGGCCACGTCGGCCGTCTCCAGCGCGGTGTCGGTGCCGGCCGCGCCCATGGCGAAACCGATGTCGGCCCGCGCCAGCGCCGGGGCATCGTTGATGCCGTCGCCGACCATGCCCACACCGCGCACGCCGTGGCGCGCGCTGAGCGCTTCGATGGCCTTGAGCTTGTCTTCGGGCAGCTGGTCCCCACGTGCATCGGCAATGCCGGTCTGGCTGGCAATGGCCTGTGCGGTATGGCTGTTGTCGCCGGTCAGCATGATGACGTCCACGCCCAGCGCACGCAGCTCGGCCACCGCTTCCTTGCTGCTGGGACGCACGGTGTCGGCCACCGCCACCAGCAACTGCGGCTGGCCGTCGCGGCACAACACGGTGGTGGTCTTGCCCTGCTTCTCGAAGGCTTGCAGGCGTGCCTCCAGTTCCGGGCTGCACTGGCCCAGCTCGTGCACCAGGCGGTGGTTGCCCAGATGAAGCAGTTGTCCGCCGATGCGCCCCTGCACGCCGCGTCCGGCCAAGGCGGCAAAGTCGCTCACCTCCAGCGTGACGATGTCTTTCTGCTGCGCAATGGCGCGTGAGACCGGATGGTCCGAGCGTGCCGCCAGCGAGACCGCCAGTTGCAGCAGCGCCTGTTGATCCGCCCCGGCCTGCAGCGAGACCACATCGGTCACGGCGGGCTTGCCAAAGGTAATCGTGCCGGTCTTGTCCAATGCCAGCGCGCGCAATTGGCGGCCTTGCTCCAGATAGACGCCGCCCTTGACGAGGATGCCATGCCGGGCCGCCGAGGCCAGTCCGCTGACGATGGTCACCGGCGTGGAGATCACCAGCGCGCAAGGGCAGGCGATCACCAGCAGGACCAGCGCCTTGTACAGCCACGGCTGGAAGGGCGCACCCATCAGCAGCGGCGGCAGCACGGCCACCAGTAAAGCCATCAGCACCACCGCCGGGATGTAGTAGCGCGCGAAGTTGTCCACGAAGCGCTGGGTCGGGGCGCGCTGGCCCTGCGCCTGCTGCACGCTCTTGACGATGCGCGCCAGGGTCGAGTCGCCTTGCACCGCCGTCACGCGCATCTCGAAAGCGCCCTGTTCATTGATGGTGCCGGCAAAGACCGGGTCACCGGGCTGCTTCTGTACCGGTATGCTTTCCCCGGTGATGGGGGCCTGGTTGATGCTGGTGCTGCCTGACAGTACCAGGCCATCCAGCGGTACACGTTCCCCGGGGGCTACCCGTACAGTTTCATCCACTGTCACGGTACGGGCCGGTACAGTTGACCAGACACCGTCCGCGCCGCGCCGGGTCGCCATGTCGGGTGTCATGGCCATCAGGCCGGCAATGGCGTTGCGGGCGCGGTCCAGCGACAGCGCTTCGATCATCTCGGCCAGGGTGAACAGCACGATCACCACCGCCGCCTCCGGCCACTGGCCGATGACCGCCGCGCCGATCACGGCCAGCGACATCAGGAAGTTCATGTTCAGCGAGAAGTTGCGCAGCGCGATCCAGCCCTTCTTGAGCGTGCCCAGGCCGCCCAGCAGGATGGCGGCGATCGCCAGCGCGATCACCGGCAGGGAGTGGTCATTGCCGCTGGTCCAGGCCAGCACCTCGGCCCCCAGCGCGGCTACGCCGGCCAAGCCCAGCAGCGCCCAGCGGCGCGCCGGGATGCGGTAGGCGGCGGCCTGGTCGGGGGCATCGCGGCCGGCCTCGGCATCCAGTGAATCGGACTTCACGGCCGGCAGCATGTCCAGTGCCTTCAAGGTGTCCACCAGCGGGGCGATGGAGGGCAACTGGTGTTGCACCGTCAGCTCGCGCTGGATCAGGTTGAATTCCAGCGTGCCTACGCCGGACATCTGCGAGAGCCGTTCGCGGATCAGCTTTTCTTCGGTCGGGCAATCCATCTTCTGGATGAAGAAGACGGCTTCCTCGGTCTTGCCCTCCAGCTGCGCTGCGGGGATCGGGGCAGGGGCCGCTTCATTGCTGGCGCAGGCATGGCCGGAGCAGCAGCCCTGTGCTTGCTGTGCGTGAGAATGACCATGCTCGTGCTCATGTACGTGCTTATGTGCGTGACCATGCGAATGGTCGTGATCGTGCTTGTGGGAATGTCCAGCCATTTGGGGCTCCTTGTGCAGCCAACAGGTTTCAGGGGTATATTTAAAACCCTGAAGTAACTACAAGGTCAAGCGAGGATCCCATGGATACATTGAAGATCGGCGAACTGGCCGCCCAGGCAGATTGCCCGGTAGAAACTATTCGTTATTACGAAAAGGAAGAGTTGCTGCCGGAGCCCACACGGTCACAGTCAAATTACCGGCTCTATGGCGCGCGCCACGTGGAGCGGCTGCAATTCATCCGCCATTGCCGTTCGCTGGACATGACGCTCGATGAAGTGCGCGAACTGCTGCGCCTGCGCGACGCGCCCGAGCAGAATTGCGGCGAAGTCAACGCGCTGCTGGACAAGCACATCGGCCACGTGGCCCAGCGCATCCTGCAGTTGCAGGCCCTGCAGGAGCAATTGCACCAGCTGCGCGCCCAGTGCGAGGTGGAACAGCCGGCGCGCGACTGCGGCATCCTGCAAGGACTGGCCAGCCTGCCCGACGACATGAAGCCGGCCAATCTCGGCAGCCATGGGGGCGGCTGCCACTGAAGTCCATGTTCAGGCCGGGCGCGCCAGCCAGGCCAGCACTACCTCGACGACTTCTTCCGGCTTTTCGCGCTGGGGGAAATGGCCGGCCCCCGGGATGAGCACGCGGCGATAGGCGGCCCCGAAGTAGGGCTCGCGGTCTTCCGAGGTCGACGGATGATTGGCGCCATCCTCAGTGCCATGCAGCACCAGCGTGGGCACCATGATGCGCGGTGTGTCCTGCAATCGGGCTTCCAGCGCCGCATAGGCGGGATCGCCCTCGGCAAAGCCCCAGCGATGCCGGTAGGAATGCACGCAGATCTCGGCCCAGTCGGGATTGTCGAAGGAGGCGGCGGTATTGGCGAATTCGCTCTCGGCAAATTTCCAGGAAGGTGACCAGGTATTCCACATGAAGCGAGCGAAACCACGGCGGTCCTCGCGCAGCTCGGTTTCGCCGCGCGGGGTGGCGAAGAACCAGTGGTACCAGTAATTGCGCGATTGCTGCAGCGACAGCCGCTGCCCCGGCGTATTGGTGCCCCAGCCCACCGAGAGGGCGATGCAATGAGCGATGCGTTCGGGTGTCTGCGAGGCGGCGATATAGGCGGCCCGTGCACCCCAGTCGTGGCCGATGACGGAGTAGCGCGCCAGGCCCAGGGCATCGGCAAAGGCCATCAGGTCGCTGCCCAGCGCAGCCAGCTGGCCGCTGCGGGGTGTCGATTCCGAGAGGAAACGGGTCGGGCCGTAGCCGCGCAGGTAGGGCCGGATCACGCGGTAGCCGGCCGCCCGCAGCGGACGCAGGAAGGCGTCCCAGGTGCGCACGTCGTCCGGCCAGCCATGCAGCAAGATCACGGCGGGGGCCTCTGGGGGGCCGCTGGTTTCAAAGCCGATGCGCAGTGTGTCGGTCTCGATGAAAGTCAGGTGATTGCTCTGTGGCATGTCGGACGGCCCCCCCGTGATTTGCTGTTGTTGGTACTAGCTGGATAACGTAATTTTTAGTGATTTATGAAGGGTAATTATCATCGCAAGTCGGGATGCGTGCTGCGAGCCATGCATTTTTCATGCAGGTGAAGGATTTCACCGTTTTTCCAGGATCGCTTCCATCATCCACGCCGTCTGCGCAGCGCTGTCGCCACAGGATGGGTGAGGCGCACCTCCGCTCAAGTGCCGTTGCAGGTTGGCCACGTGGTATTGCTGGATGTGTTCCGGATTTGGGATGGCCAGCTCGATGCGTTCGGCCGGCGTAGTCAGCACCAGCGGCCGTTCCTCGAAGATGGAAAATTCCAGCTTGCCCGCACTGCCCGTAATCTCCACCCGGTCCGCCCGTTCAAAGCTGCCGAAGTGCCAGCTGCCGCTGCCGGTGATGCCACTGTGATAGCGCCAGCTGGCCGCCACCGCATCCTTGGCGCTGTAGATCCCTTGCTGGTTGGCGCTGGCCCCGGTCACCTGCGCCACATCGCCGAAGAAGTGCGAGAACAGGTTCAAGCCATGGCTGGCAAGATCATCGAAGTAGCCGCCCGGTGCGATGCGGGCATCGGTGCGCCAGCGGTAGCGCCCTTGCAGGTCATCCGGATGCGGGGTGCGTGCCAGTTGCCAGTGCACATGGCGGGGCGTGCCGATGCGGCCTTCTTTCAGCCATTGGCGCAGCTGCTCGAAACGCGGCAGCGAGCGCCGGTAATAGGCCACGAACAACGGTTGTTGCGCTGTTGCGAAGGCATCGAGCATCTGCAGGCATTCGGCATGGCTGGGGGCCATCGGCTTTTCAACGCAGCAGGGTTTGCCGGCGGCGGCGACCTTCAAGGCATAGTGCAGGTGCGTATCGGGCGGGGTGGCGATGTAGACGGCATCGATGCCGGGATCGCCGATGAGCGCATCGGCATCGTCGAACCAGCGCGGCACGCCGTGGCGCTGCGCGTAGTCGGCGGCCAGGGCGGCGTCGCGGCGCATGACGGCGGCCAGTTCGAAACCGG
>NZ_DBIC01000162.1:0-4945 GCF_002296545.1 Herbaspirillum sp. UBA812
GTGTTCGCGGTTGTCCTGGTTGTGCAAGGCCACCTGCACGCCCGAGAGACGCTGGCGGAAGGCCTCGCGCTGGTCCGCGCCCTGCACCTTGCGGCCGTAGGCGTAACCGCCCCAGTTGATGTAGGCCTCGGCAAAATCGGCCTGGTCCTGCCAGTTCTTTTCCTGGATCAGGGGCAGGATGCCTGCGCCGTAGCTGCCGGGCTTGGCCCCGAAGACGCGATAGGACGCCTGCGCCGCCGCCTCGGCCTGGCCCAGTCCGCCCTGCATGGCCTGCTGCAGATCGCGCAGGTAGTGCTTGCGCACGAAGTTCATGTCTTCCGGCTCATCGGCGGCGATGGCCAGTTGCACGGCATCGTCAATCAGTTCGATCAGCTGCGGGAAGGCATCGCGGAAGAAGCCGCTGATGCGCGTGGTCACGTCGATGCGCGGACGCTGCAATTGATCCAGCGGGATCAGTTCGACCCCGGCCACCTGCCGGTTGCCTTCGCGCCAGACCGGCTGCGCGCCCATCAATGACAGGATCTGCGCCACATCGTCGCCATGGGTCCGCATGGCGCTGGTGCCCCAGATACTGATGGCCACACTCTCGGGATAGTCGCCGCTCTCGCGGTGATGGCGCTCCAGCACTTCGCGCGCCAGTTGCTGGCCCACGCGCCAGGCCGATTGCGAAGGTACGCTGCGGGGATCCACGGAATAGAAATTGCGCCCGGTCGGGAGAATATGCGCCATGCCGCGCGTGGGCGAACCGCTGGGTCCGGCCGGAATGTAGCCACCGCGCAGGCCGTTGAGCAGGTTGCCGATTTCCTCATCGGTACGCTGCAGGCGCGGCACCAGCTGCTCGCAGGCGAAGCTGAGGATGCGCCGCACTGCGCTGGTGTCGGTAGCCTTGATGGCAGCAGCCGGTGCTGCGCGCTTGACCGGCGCGGCCGATCGCGCCATGGCGCGCATGCCGCCGAGCACGCTGCCTGCGCTTTTTTGCAGGGTCGGTTGCAGGCGCGGTTTTTCTTCAGCGGGAGCGCTGAACAAGGGGGCGAACAAGGTCTGGATGACGCCCTCGATGGCAGGCACTGCAAAGCCTTGCTGCTGCAGGGATTGCATCAGCGACAGGCACAGCGCATCGATGGCTTCGAGCGCATCGGCGCGGGTGACGATGGCGCGCCCGGCCGTGCGGGAGAGCGCATCGTCGATGTTGAGGCGGCGGCCCTTGTGTTCCAGCAGCATGTCCAGCGACAGGCCGAAGAGCCGCGCCACTTCCTCCTGCAGGCCCGGCAGGTCCTGGTTGGGCAGGCGCGTCAGGGCCACCAGCATGTCCGGCAGTTGCTGCGCATCGGGCATGCGGCCGAGGATGTGCAGGCCGTCGCGGATCTGGGCCGCGCCCAGTTCGCAAAGGTAGCCGTCGAGGTCCTCGATCAGGTGCGCCACACCGGCGCCATCCAGTTCACTCAGCGCGTGCGGCAGCCCGTCGTCGTCGTGCGCATGGTCATGGTCGTGATGATGGTCATGGTCATCGTGATGATGATGTCCATGATGATGATGGTGATGGCCATGATCGTGACCGTGCTCATGGTCATGATCGTGTTCATGATGCAGCAGCTTGTACTGCAGGTCCCTATCCAGATTGGTCTGCCGTACCAGCTCCCAGATCTGCTGCTGCAGCAGCGGCAGCTTGGCCGGATCGAGCACCTCGACCTGGTAATACTCGTCCACCAGCTGCGTGAGCTGGGCCAGCGCGCCGTAGCTGTCGGCGGTGGTCATGGGTGGCGTCAGGTGGTCCACCACCACGGCATGGGCGCGACGCTTGGCCTGCGAGCCTTCGCCGGGATCGTTGATGATGAAGGGATAGAACAGCGGCACGTCGCCCAGCAAGGCATCCGGGAAGCATTCTTCAGACAGGCCCACGCCCTTGCCCGGCAGCCACTCCAGGGTGCCGTGCTTGCCGACGTGGACGATGGCATCCGCGCCCCATTCTTCATCCAGCCAGCGGTACAGCGCGTAGTAGTGATGGGTGGGCGGCAGGTCGGGCTGGTGGTAAATGGCGTCCGGGTCCATGCCGTAGCCGCGCGGCGGTTGCAGGGCCACGAAGGCATTGCCGAGGTCGAGTCCGGCGATCACCAGATGCTGGTCGTGCAAGTAAGCCTCGCCGGGCGCGGCGCCCCATTGGCGCTGCATCCTGGCCTGCAAGGCGGCGGGCAACGCGGCGAACCATTGCGCATAGCACGCCGCCGGGATGCGCGCGGCAGCACGGCGCAGTTGGTCTTCGGTGAGCAGGATGTCGTCGTAGGAGCAGCGGTCCACCAGTTCGTGGATCAGGGCCGTGCCGGTGTCGGGCAGATCGCTGATGGCATAGCCATCTGCTGCCAGTGCGCGCAGCACGGCCATGAGCGACTCGGGCGCATCCAGCCCCACGGCATTGCCGATCTGCGCGGCCTTGCTGCTGGAATTGGTGAAGATGAAGGCGATGCGTTTTTCTGCATTGGGCGTGCGGCGCAGGCGCACCAGCCGCTGCGCCAGCCCGGCGATGCGGCGCACGCGGTCCGGCAGGGCCTGGTACTGCACCACGCCCGCTTCACTGGTGTGCTTGAAGGACAGCGGCACACCGATGATGCGGCCGTCGAATTCGGGCAGGACCACGTTCATGGCCGCATCCAGCGGATTCATGCCGCGCGTGGAATGCTGCCACTGGTCCTGCGTCATGCCGCTGGTGATGGCCTGCAGCACCGGGCGGTTCAACTGCTCCAGCACCGAGACCGACCAGCCCGCCGGCGTGATGCCGCCGGCCGTAATCTCGCCCATGGCGAAGCTGGTGGTGTTGATGATGAGATCGACCCGGCCCTCGGCGAAATACGCCAGCGCAGGCGGCAGCGCCGCCCCACTGCTGGCCGACACCCGCAGCGAGGAAGTAAACACCGGCAGCACATCCATGCCGCGCGCCTCCAGCGCCGCCACCAGCGCATCGATGAAGGCGGTATTGCCCGAGAGCCAATGCGCCCGGTAGAAGATGATGCCCACCGCCGGCTTGCCCGCCGGGGCCTGCGCGCGCAGGGCCAGCCAGTCGTCGAGGCGGGCATCCTGTTCGAGGTCGGGATGGTAGAGACCATGTTCGGGCAAGGCCTGCGCGGGCTCGTAGCCGTAGCCGCTCAGCAGCAGGCGATCCGACAGGCAGCGCAGCAGCTGCGCCAGGTTGACGCTGCCGCCGCCGTTGAAATACGCCAGCGCCTGCTGTTGCACGTCAGGTGCGGCAGTGGACGCCGCGGCCAGTTCGGCATCGGGCTCGCCGGTACCGGACAGCACGATCAGCTGCCGCCCTTCGGCGCGCGCGGCCCGCAGCAATTCAGGAAAACCGGCCACTGCACCCAGCCGTCCGAGTACGCGTAGCACGATCACCTGCGCGCTGGCCAGCTCCGCGCGCAGCAGGGTCGCCAGCGTACGCAGCGGCTGACCCTGCTCATCGGTGCAGGATTGCAGGGCTTGCAGGTCGTAGCCCACAACGGTAGGAAAATCCTCCGGCAACTGCGCGCGTGCAGCAGCCAGCAGCGCCAGGTCGGTCGGGGCGTGCGTCAGCAGGACGATGCGGGCCACGGGATCATGCATCGGAGACCTCCGCTTCCGGCAGCACATCGCCGCTGCCCAGGCGATGGAAGACCAGGTCGCTCACTTCGCGTCCGCCTTCCAGATGCTCCACCACCACGCGCTCGATGGCGGCGGCATCCTCGCAGCGATACCACACGCCCTCGGGATAGACCACCACCACCGGGGCCTGCGCCTTGCAGGCCACCATGCAGTGGGTACGGGTGCGCTTGACACGCAGCTCGGGGCGGGCGTCGATCTGCTCGCCCAGCACGCCGAACATGGCTTCGGCCAGCACGCCGTTGTCGGTACAACGGGGACCCACGCACATGAGCACGTGACGATGATGAGTTCTCATGGCTTTGATGCTTTACTTTCCCCGGCGCAGCAACGCCGGACAGGGGCCCGTCAGGGCCGATCCATCAGCCAAAGCGGCGATAGAAGAAACCGGTCAACCCGCCCAGCGCCAGCCAGAACACGGCATTGGCCGCCGCCGTGGCGCGGATGAAGGCCTGTGCCAGTTCTTCCGGGGCCACGCTGCCGTGGACTTCCGGCTGCGGTGCGCCGATGAAATGCGGTACCACCAGCAGCATGACGCCAGCCAGCTTCCACAGCCAGCCACGGGTGAAGACGAACAGGCCCAGGCTGGCCGCCGTCATGGCGGCGGTCATCACCCACCAGAGCTGGCGCGCCTGCAGCGGTGCGGCCAGGGTACCGGGGACTTCCGGCGGCAAGCCCAGCGAGGGCGCGACGAAAAACACGCCATAACCGGCCAGGCCCCACAGCAGGCCGCTGCGCCAGCTGATCTGGCGTCCGCTCAGGGCAAAGGCCGCCACCAGCAGCAAGGCGAAACCGACCGCCATGCTGACGTTGGCCAGCACGGTGTAGCCGGTGCGCTCGGCGCCGTCAGCCGGCTCCCAGGCATTGGCGTCATGCGCGTGTTCGTGCTCATGCGCGTTCGCATGCGAGTGCTCGTGCGCAGCCGCCTGGGTGGCGGGTTCGTGGGCGTGGTCATCGGCTGCCGGGGCCGCCGATTCACCGGCCTTTTCATATTCCTCTGCCTTGAGGATGATCTTTTCGACCTGGAATTGCTGCACGCCCGACAGCAGCACGCCCGATAAAGCGCCTGCCACCACCACAGCCGACGCCATGCGCCGGAACACGGTCCAGTTCATCGTCCGCTCCTCAGTGGCAGGGGAAACCGGCCGAGTGGCGGCCATCGTGGGCGGCATTGTGCAGCTCGACCTTGGAGGCGAAGCCGGCGCCGTAGATCAGCGCCACACCCAGCGCGAAGGCCAGCAGCGAGGGCGCGATGCGGTCGCGCCAGACCTGGCTGCCGGCGTGGCTGGAAGAGGAAGAATCAGCGGTGTGACGGGCG
>NZ_DBIC01000326.1:0-1215 GCF_002296545.1 Herbaspirillum sp. UBA812
GGGCGCGCCCACAATGCTGGCATAACGGCCGCCCAGTTCGAGCTGTTGCAGCAGCTTGCGCTTGGACCAGTTCAGCTCCGGTTGCGTGACCACCTTGGTCAGCGATTCGATGGCATTGGTCTTGGCCGCACGGATCGGTTCATCCAGCTCGTACTTCGAAAAGTCGATACCGGTGCCCGCCGAGAAATGCGCGAGCCCCGCTTCGGGACTGGCGTAGCTGGCGTATTCGCGGAAGCGTTCCCGGGCCTCCTCGTCAGTACGGCCGGTTACCACCGTCAGGCCCATGAAGATCTTGATGGCATCCGGATCGCGTCCCTCACGCACCGCACCGTCACGGATGCTCTGCACCAGCTTGCGCGTGGCGTCCTTGCTCTGGCTGGAGATGAAAACGCATTCCGCATGGCGTGCACCGAAGGCCTGCCCGCGTCCGGACGAACCGGCTTGATACAGCACGGGCGTACGCTGACGCGACGGTTCGCTCAGGTGGATGCCTTCGACATGGTAGTAGTCGCCGTGATGCGCGATCTTGTGCACCTTGGCCGGGTCGGCATAGACGCGGCGCGCACGGTCGCGCACCACGGCACCGTCTTCCCAGCTGCCTTCCCAGAGCTTGTAGACCACTTCCATGAATTCATCGGCGCGGTCATAGCGCTGGTCGTGTTCCAGTTGTTCGTGCAGGCCCATGGCGCGCGCGGCGCTGTCGAGATAACCGGTGACGATATTCCAGCCCACGCGGCCACGACTTAAATGATCCAGCGTGGACATGCGGCGCGCAAACAGGAACGGGGCCTCATAGGTCAGGTTGGCGGTCACGCCAAAGCCCAAGTGCTCGGTCACTGCCGCCATTGCCGAGACCAGCATCAGCGGGTCGTTCACGGGCAGCTGTATGGTCTCGCGCAGGGTGAGATCGGTATTGCCTTGGTAGACGTCATAGACGCCCACGATATCGGCCAGGAACAGGCCATCGAACTTGCCGCGTTCCAGCAGGCGCGCCAGGTCGGTCCAGTAGGCGATGTCGGTGTAGTCCTGCGAGCGGTCGCGCGGGTGCGTCCACAGGCCGTGGTTGATGTGGCTGACGCAATTCATGTTGAATGCGTTGAGACGGATTTCCTTCTTGGCCATGCGGGCTCCTCAGATCGCGCCGTGGCGCGGCGGCTTCTTGCCATTCAGGACGTAATTGCCAATGGCGTGATATTTCCAGCGCACCGGATCATG
>NZ_DBIC01000326.1:1526-2847 GCF_002296545.1 Herbaspirillum sp. UBA812
CCAGCGCACCGGATCATGCAGCGTATGGGTGCGGGCATTGCGCCAGTGGCGGTCGAGATTGTGTTCGGACAGGGTCGATTGCGAACCGGCCAGCTCAAACAGTTTGCTACCGGCCGCCAGCGAAACTTCGGTAGTCAGCACGCGTGCCTCGGCCACTGCGATGGACGCCTCTGCGATGCTGTCTTCAGTGGGCGCGGCAGCGGCGGCATCGACCTTGCGTCCGGCGCGGCGCACCAGCGCTTCGGCGGCGTGCAGCTGGATGGTCAGGTCACCCACTTCGCGAATGGTGAGCGGATCGTCGCCGGCGCGTTCCACACCGCTGTCGACCCAGGGCCGCGAGCGGGTGCGCACAAATTGCAGCAGGTCCGCATAAGCTGCGCGCGCAATGCCCAGATCGATGGCCGCGTGCTGGATCTGCGCCATCGGGCCGATCTGCGTGGGCCGCGAGAAGGCAGTGGCAAACCCGATCACGGCATCGGCCGGCACATGGACGTTCTCGAACACGGCACTGCCGCTGCCGGTGGTGCGCTGGCCGAAGCCAGACCAGTCATCGATGATGGTCAGGCCCGGCGCATGGCGCGGCACGATGGCCAGTTGCTGCACACCCTCTTCATCGATCACCGAGGTCGGCACCCAGTCGGCATAGAGCGCGCCGGTGGCGTAGAACTTGCGGCCGTTGATGCGGTAGCCGGGGCCATGTTCGTTGCGGGTCAGCCGGGTCTTGCGGTCATGCGAAGTCTTGGTGCCGAGTTCGGCCAGGGCATTGCCGAAGCGGTCGCCCTGCAGCACCCGGTCAAAGAAGAACCGCTTCTGCGATTCGCTGCCGTTGACGCGGATCAGTTCCACCGCATAGAAATGGTTTTGCGGAATCTGTCCGATGGAACCATCGGCCGCCGAGATGGTGGCGATGACTTCGGCCAGGGTCCCGTAGCTGACACCCGCACCGCCGTATTCCTTGGGCACGGTGATGCCCCACAGGCCCGAACGCACGTAGCGTTCCAACTCGTCCCAGGGCAGCTTGCGCTCGCGGTCGCGCAGCGCGGCTTCGCGGCTGAAGTCTTCGCCCAGCTTGCGGGCGGCGGCGATGGCTTCGGCGTCGTCGCGGATGCGCGCCACCAGGCGCGGTGGCGTGCCCGAGGGCGGCGGCAGAGAATCGAGCGTGGTGTGGGTGGCCTGGGCGGCAGCGGTCTGGGTCATGATGGTTCGCGGTCGAATGAGGGAAGGCAGGGTCCGGGCATCAGCTCCAGGAGTGGCGCGGCGGCGGCGTGCCGTTCAGGGCGTAATTGCCGACCGCAAAATATTTCCAGCGCACCGGATCATG
>NZ_DBIC01000326.1:3146-4050 GCF_002296545.1 Herbaspirillum sp. UBA812
GCGCACCGGATCATGCAGCGTGTGTACGCGCGCGTTGCGCCAGTGGCGGTCGAGGTTGTGGCTCGCCAGGGTCGCAGCCGAGCCGGAGAGTTCGAACAGTTTTTCCGAGGCCAGCAGGGCCACTTCGGTGGACAGCACCTTGGCCTCGGCCACGGCTACCGAGGCTTGCGCCATCTGCTCGAAGCTGATCTTGGCGGGCAGGCTGTCGAGCACGGCGGCCGCCTCTTCCAGCAGCGCTTCGGCCGCATGCAGGCGCAGGCTCAGGTTGCCGATGTCGCGCAGGATGTAGGGGTCGTCGCTGGCGCGCTCCAGGCCGCTGTCCACATAGGGACGCGAACGGGTGGTGACGAAGGCGATGGTGTCCTGCACGGCCGCATGGGCGATGCCGGCATCGATGGCGGCCTGGATCAGCTGCGAGACCGGACCGATGTTGTTGGGCTGTTGCAGCGCGTCCTTCAAGGGCAGCACCTGCGACGCCGGCACACGCACCTTGTCGAACACCACCGTGCCGCTGGCCGTGGTGCGCTGGCCGAAGCTGGACCAGTCATCGATCACCCGCACACCCGGCGCATCGTGGCGGCTGTAGACCACCAGCGGCTGGCCCTCGTCGTCAATGGCGCGGCTGGGGATCCAGTGCGCATAGAGCGCGCCGGTGGAATAGAAACGCGTGCCATTGAGCAGGTAGCTGCCGTCACCTGCTGCGGTGTCGAGGGTGGCGCGGGTGCGTACGTCCAGCACGTTCTTGCCGTTGCGCTCGGGACCGGCATTGCCCAGTCGCGCGCCTTCGAGCACCTCGTTGAAGAAGAAGCGCTGTTGCTCTTCGCTGGCGAGCTTGGCGATCAGGTTGAGATTGCCGAAATGATTTTGCGGAATCTGGCCGATGGAAGGGTCGGCGGCGGAGATC
>NZ_DBIC01000099.1:0-4418 GCF_002296545.1 Herbaspirillum sp. UBA812
CGGCAAAGAGGATCAGGGAAAGCGCCCGCGGGAAAGCCAGCGGCAACCGTTGAACGGTAAAGGCTGTCAGGCAGCCGATGAAGAAACCCGCCAGGCACTTCAGCAGATCACCAAACCCGAACGTGGCGTTGGTCACCAGCATCAGCAAGGAAGCCATGGCAAGCAGGGAAAACAGCAGGTTCTTGATCCGTGGCAGGCACAGCACGATCGCGCCAAAGATCAGATAGGCATAGAACTCCACGCTGATGGACCAGGCTGGCGTATTGAAACTGGTGGGATGACCAGCCGGCCCGATGGCCTGCACCAGGAAGATCTGCTGCACCAGGGCCGTCACACTGTTTTCACGAAACGGCTGGGAGTTGGGGCTGACGATCCCCAGCCTGGCCTGGCCGACGTACTTGGCCACCTCGAACAGCACATAGACCAGCAGGAAGAGCAGGTGCACCGGATACAGCCGACCGAAGCGCAGGAACTGGAAGCGCATCAGATCCTGCGCACTGTCGATCCTGGCGGCATAGGCGTTGTAGATCACGAAGCCCGACAGCACGAAAAACAGGTGAACCATCAGGTAGCCGCTGCGGACGATGCCGATGTCAAACAGCGGGTTCCAGTTGGGGATGTGGTAGAACACCACCAATAAGGCGGCCATGCCGCGGATGCTTTCCAGCTCTTCGATCTTTGCCTGCCCCTGATACAGCGTCTGGACTGCCTTGTTCATGACTCCCCCCGGGGTGAAGTCCAGCTTGCACTCTTGCGTGCCGGCTGGAATTACGTGTATGAACTTCTCTGGCCAACGTTGCACTACGGTGTTCAGACTGCTTTGCCCATCCCCCCCCGATATCCCTGCCGCCAGCCGGACAAGCGCTGTCGTAAACGGATACATGAAGCTTTTTGCAGATCTTGTGCCTAAGCCTCCGGCTTGTTTTATGGTCCCCTCTCTGGTCCGACTGGTTCACTGCTCCTTACTGCATTTCCAACTGGCCCGGATGCATGTCCTCGCGCGCTTGCGGACATGGCATCCAGTCCGGCATGCTCACTGCCCTCTACGCAAATGCTCCGCCATCCGCAAGGCCATCGCCACGATGCTCAGGGTCGGATTGGCATGCCCGTTGGTCGGGAATACCGAGGAACTGAGCACCAGCAGGTTGTCCACGCCATGCAGGCGGCAATCGGTATCGACCACGCTGTCACGCACCGACGTTCCCATGCGCGTGCTGCCGATGTGATGCCCGCCCACGGGCAAGGCCCGTGTCACCTGCTCCCGGAGCTCACCCGGATCAAAGTCCAGGCGACAGTGCCGGGTCTTGGCCAGCAGCGACTGCATGGTCGTGAAGGATTGGATACCGGACTCGATATCCTGCGCGGTCAGCCGCCATTGGACATCCACCCGCCGCATGCCGTAGCGGTCGGTCGCATCGAGCAGGCGGATGCAATTGCCGGCATCGCCCACCTGCTCGCTGTTGAATTCCAGCGGATAGGTGCCGTTGCGGTTGGGGATCAGCGTGTAAGGCAGCTTGCGCTTGGCCAGCTTGCGCTTGACCACCATGTCGTAGGCAAAGCCGAACACCGAACCCGCATCGAACATCACGTTGCGCAGATGCGCCAGCCGACGTGGATCAGCGGCTGCGCTCTGGCTGCCGTGATTGAGAATGTCCTGATGTTCGGAAGGCAGAACCGACTTGGCGAGATAAATCGCCGACAGCACGCCACTGCCATGGCCCGGATCGCCATAGGAAGGAAAATGCAGCCGCAAGGTCGAATTGAGCAAACCCAGCTGGTTTTGCCATTGCGGCGTGAACTGCAGCTTGCGGCGCGCATAGACGCCATCCTGCGTCTTCTGGAAACTGAAGCGCGGCTTCTCGCCGGTGAGACGCATCTCGCCGAAGATCAGGTCGAAGTGGCAGGCGTAATAACGTCCCAGGCTGCCATCGAAGCGCTGCCAGGCAGGCAGCTCCTCGCGCGTACACAACAGCAGGCGGGTCGCCTCGATGGCACCACCCGCCAGCACGAACTGTCCGGCTCGCACCGGAACCTGCTGCTGGCCATCGTGCAGCACGATGCACTCGATGTGCGAACCGTCGGCGCTGGCCACCAGCCGCGTGCAGCGGGCGCGCAGTACCACGGTCACCCGATCGGAGGCTTTCAGTTCCTCGGCGAACTTCGCCGCAAAATCGGTCGGCAGACTGTAGCGCTCGATGTGTTCGGTGAGGGCCTCCTGCAGCTGGGGCAGCTCGGAAAACATCGGACCATTGCCCCCGGCCAGGCTGGCCGGCGTAAAGTCAGCCGCGCCCGCATCACAGTACTGCATCGCTTCCGGAAGATAGCGTGCGTATTCTTCATAGGAAATCGGCCAGCCGCTGAGCGGCACGTGCGGGCGCGCCGCAAAGTCCGCCGGATCCAGCGGCACGCAGCGGCCACCCCACAAATGCGTGGTGCCGCCAAAACGCTGACGGCGGTATTCGGTGGTCGCCGGGTGTGGCGCAGCGGCGCTGCCCTGGTAGGCGTCGTCGTCGACCTGCTCTTCACGCCAGTCGCCGCCATCGACCAGCAACACCCGCTGCCCCTGGCGCGACAAGGCCACCGCCAGGCTGAGGCCACCGGGACCGCTGCCGACCACACAGACGGGGTAATCCTGCAGGCTTGCGCTGTCGCAATCGGAGAGATATCGGATCAAGCTGGCTCTCCCTTCAGGCCTGCGGGCGACCGTGCGCGGCAAACAGCTGTTCCAGCTTGCCCACTTCGGTACCCAGATGATGCTTCTGGCGGACTGCCCGGGCACCGTGCTGTCCCATCGCTTGCAGCTGCTCCACCGATGCCGAGGTCACCTCGTCGATGGCCGTGACCAGCGCATCGACCGAGCCGGGTGCCACCACCCAGCCATTGACGCCATCTTCAACCAGTTCGGGAATTCCGGCGATGCGCGTACTGATGACCGGGCGCGACAAGGCCAGCGCCTCCATCACCACCACCGGCAGGCCTTCGGCAAAACTGGGCAAGACCAGCGCCCGGCTGCGCTCGATTTCGGCACGCACTTCGGCACTGCTCTTCCATCCAAGAATGCGGATCACATTGGCCAGCGGACCGCCCGCCATGGCTTTCTCGATGAAGGGCCGCAGCGGGCCGTCACCGACCAGCACCAGTTCGCAGGGCTTGCCGGCCTTGACGTGCCGGGTGACCGCTTCAATCAGCAGCGGCACGCCCTTCTCTGCACACAGGCGACCGACGAAAACCAGCCGCGGCACTTCCGGAATCGGCAAGGCCGGTGCATCCTCAAACGCGGGGCCGACACCACAGCGCACCACGTTCAGACGCGGCCAGGCCTCCACCTCGGAAAACAGCATGCACTGGCTCTTGCAGAAATGCGTGATGGTGGCCGTAAAGGCCGAGCGCTGCACCTTCTCGCCCAGCGCCCAGGCCACCGGATGAAAGAAGATGCCGGGTCCGTGCACCGTCATGCTGTAGGGAATGCCGGAGAGCATGGAGGCATACATCGCCACCGTGGCCGAATTCTCGGCGATGTGATTGTGCAGGATCTCGATCTTCTGCTCGCGCAGTCGCCGTGCCAGGTAGCAGGCTTCGATCAGGTACAGCACGTGCAGCAAGGCCGGACGCAGGCCGGCTGCGCGCGTGCGGCAGGCCAGCTTCAATACCTCCAGCACGCGGCCCGGCGATTGCAGCAAGGTCGTCAGCGCTACACCGAGCAGACGCGGCAAGCCGTTTTCCAGGATGTAATCGGTGCTGGCCTGCTCGCTCTTGACGTCGGCACTCACGGCGGCGTCACCGGCTTCACGGCGGATCGAGAAGGTATGCACCTCGTGACCGCGGCGGCGCAGTTCCAGAACTTCGTTGCGGATGAATGTGTCGCTGGCGCGCGCGTAGATGCTGGTCAGGTAGGCTATTCTCATTTTTCAGTGTTGCAGGCAGGTTGAGGGGGCATCAGGGGACGCAAACGAGCGTTGCATGCATGGATCATCCGGGCGCCCGTGCGGTTCCAATTCCTTCATTTCGCGCCCATTGCGCCGACTCCGCCAACCCTTGGGCGTAGGGACGCGGGGCAAATCCGAGGACGGAGCGCGCGCGCTGGCCATCGATGCGCAACTGCTGCTGCCACAAGCGCAGGAAGGACGGCGACAGCGCCACCGGCAGGCCCCGGCCGGACTTTCCCGCCGCGCGCGCAAGCCGCTGCAGCACACGAATGAAGAGCGTACCGAGCCTGGCATCGAGCTTGAGGCGAAGCGGCGAGATCCGGGGGGCTGCTCCCGCACCCAGGGCCAGAGCCAGGTCGACGAAATAACGGTTCCAGCGCGGACTGTCATCGCCGGTGAGGTTGAAGACGGGCGCCGGCACCGGGCTTGCATCAGGAGACCGGGACGCGTATTGCAGCGACAGCAGCACGGCCGCGCAGACGTCATCGACGT
>NZ_DBIC01000180.1:0-9187 GCF_002296545.1 Herbaspirillum sp. UBA812
CAAGCACATGCAGATGCCGGTACAGCGGGTGGAGCAGCGCATGCTGTCTTTCACCACGCCGCAGCCAGCCACCGCACAACAGCAGTACCAACACCAAGACCTGTCCGCCAAACAACAAACGGAGTAACACAACATGGTTCCCATCGATGAAGTCGTCTCGCTGTCACGGCTGCAATTTGCCGTTACGGCGCTCTATCACTTCCTGTTCGTCCCCCTCACCCTGGGCTTGTCCTGGATCCTGGTCATCATGGAGTCGGTCTATGTCATGACCGGCAACCAGATCTACAAGGACATGACCCGCTTCTGG
The DNA here is from genome assembly GCF_002296545.1 of Herbaspirillum sp. UBA812. NCBI lineage: Bacteria > Pseudomonadati > Pseudomonadota > Betaproteobacteria > Burkholderiales > Oxalobacteraceae > Herbaspirillum > Herbaspirillum sp. UBA812. Next base: position 308 of record NZ_DBIC01000180.1, read on the forward strand.
GGCAAGCTCTTCGGCATCAACTTCGCCATGGGCGTGGCCACCGGCATCACCCTGGAATTCCAGTTCGGTACCAACTGGTCCTATTACTCGCACTACGTGGGCGACATCTTCGGTACGCCCCTGGCCATCGAAGGGCTGATGGCCTTCTTCATGGAATCGACCTTCGTCGGCCTGTTCTTCTTCGGCTGGGACAAGCTCTCGCGCAAGCAGCACCTGATCGTCACCGTGCTGGTGGCGCTGGGCTCCAACCTGTCGGCGCTGTGGATCCTGATCGCCAATGGCTGGATGAACAATCCGGTCGGCGCGGAATTCAACTTCGAGACCATGCGCATGGAGCTGGTCAGCATGACCGACGTGATCTTCAATCCGGTGGCGCAGGTGAAGTTCGTGCACACCGTGGCCGCTGGCTACGTCACGGCCTCCATGTTCGTGCTGGGCGTGTCGGCCTGGTATCTGCTCAAGGCCCGCGATACCGCCTTCGCGCTGCGCTCCTTCGCGGTGGCGGCCGGTTTCGGCCTGGCCGCGACCTTGTCGGTGATCGTGCTGGGCGACGAATCGGGCTATACCGCCGGTGAAGTCAACAAGGTCAAGCTGGCCGCCATCGAAGCCGAGTGGGATACCCACCCTGCCCCCGCCGGCCTGACCCTGTTCGGTCTGCCCAATGACAAGGAAGAGCGCACCGACTACGCGGTCAAGATTCCCTATGTGCTGGGCCTGATCGCCACCCGTTCGGCCGATACCCAGGTGCTGGGCATCAAGGACCTGAAGAAGGAACACGAAGCACGCATCCGCAACGGCATGCTGGCCTATGCGGCGCTGGCCAAGCTGAAGGCGGGCGACAAGTCCCCCGAAGCCCGCGCGGAATTCGACAAGCTCAAGAAGGACCTGGGCTATGGCCTGCTGTTGAAGAAGTACACCAACAACGTGGTCGATGCCACGCCCGAACAGATCAGCCTGGCCGTCAATGACACCATCCCCAAGGTCGCACCGCTGTTCTGGTCCTTCCGCGGCATGGTGGCGCTGGGTTTCCTGTTCCTGTTCATCTTCTCGGCATCCTTCTGGTTCCTGGCCAAGAAGCAGCTGGCGCCGCAACGCTGGCTGCTGCGCCTGGCCGTGATCTCGATTCCGCTGCCGTGGATCGCTGCTGAACTCGGCTGGATCGTGGCCGAATATGGCCGCCAGCCCTGGACCATTGCCGGCATCCTGCCGACCCACCTGTCGGCCTCCTCGCTGCAGCCGGGCAGCCTCTACTTCAGCCTGGCCGGTTTCATCCTGTTCTATACCTTCCTGCTGGTGGTGGAGATGATCCTGATGGTGAAGTACGCGCGCCTCGGCCCCAGCAGCCTGCATACCGGCCAGTACTACTGGGAAACCAAGGGTCATGAAAAGAGCCCTGGCGATGTCCTGCCGCTGCCCCTGAATCCGTCGGCCAATGCCGGCAGCCACTAAGCCACCAGAAGAAATGAGGAAAGCAGAATGATCTTCGATTACGAAACACTCAAGCTGATCTGGTGGGCCTTCGTCGGCGTACTCATCATCGGCTTCGCCCTGACCGACGGCTTCGACTTCGGCGTGGGCATGATGCTGCCCTTCGCCGGCAAGAACGACACCGAGCGGCGCATCCTGATCAATTCCATCGGCCCCACCTGGGAGGGCAACCAGACCTGGTTCATCACCGCCGGCGGTGCCACCTTCGCGGCCTGGCCGCTGGTGTATGCGACGGCGTTCTCGGGCTTCTACATCGCCCTGATGATCTTGCTGTTTTCGCTGTTCTTCCGTCCGGTGGGCTTCGACTACCGCAGCAAGGTGGCCGATCCGCGCTGGCGCAATGCCTGGGACTGGGGCCTGTTCATCGGCGGCTTCGTGCCGCCCCTGATCTGCGGCGTGGCCTTCGGCAACCTGCTGCTGGGCGTGCCCTTCCACTATGACGACACCATGCGGGTCGAATACACCGGCAGCTTCTTCGCCCTGTTGAACCCCTTCGGCCTGCTGGCTGGTCTGCTGTCGGTGGCCATGCTGCTGATGCACGGTGCGGCCTTCGCCTTCGTCAAGACCGAGGCCGCCGTGGGCGAGCGTTCGCGCAAGACCGTCATCGGTGCGGCGCTGGTGACGGTGCTGCTGTTCGTGGCCGGCGGCTTCTGGGTGGCCCAGATGCCGGGCTACCGCATCACCTCCATGCCGGACGCCAACAGTGCCTTCACCCCCCTGGCCAAGACGGTGGAAGTGGTCGCCGGTGCCTGGTTCGACAACTACGCCAAGTGGCCCGCGACCAAGCTGTTCCCGGCGCTGGGCGTGGCCGGCGCGGTACTGGCGGCCTTGCTGGCGCTGGTGCGCAGTGCGCGCCTGGCCTTCATCGCCAGCGGGCTGTCGGTGACCGGCATCATCCTCACCGCCGGCATGTCGCTGTTCCCCTTCGTCATGCCCTCTTCGCTGGACGCCAAGAGCAGCCTGACCCTGTGGGATTCGGTCTCCAGCCACAAGACCCTGGGCCTGATGTTCTGGATGGTGCTGATCTTCCTGCCGCTCATCATCGTCTATACCGGCTGGGTCTATCGCGTGGTCAAGGGCAAGGTCACCGCCCTCGACATCCACGAGAACGAACACACGGCGTATTGATTACGCGCAATCGCAAACTGCAACGAGGAGAACATCATGTGGTATTTCGCCTGGATACTCGGTATCGGCCTGGCCCTGGCCTTCGGCATCATCAACGTCATGTGGCTGGAAGCCAACTACGCCTTCGGCCGCCGCAAGGCCGAGGAAACCCACGAGCGCTTCGCCAGCGCCCGTGCGGCGGAAAAGCAGCGGCGCAACGGCAGGTAGGCTCGGGGGATCGCATCCTCACGTGATCACGTGATCACGTGATCGAGTGATCGCACGAGCAAGGCCGGCAGCGTCGCTGCCGGCCTTTTTTTTCAACTTGCCTGGAGACCATCATGCCTGCCTCCCCTGCCTCGCACACCGAAGAAGTCGCGCCCGCGCCGCGCCACTGGGCCTTGCTGCCGGGTGCCGGTTTTGCCGACAGTTACCGCATCCGCCTCACGCCGCAACTGGCCAAATTGAATACGACCGAGATCACGGCCCGCATGATGGCGTCCCAGCCCGCCTGGGTCAGCGCATTGATCCGTTTGCGCGATCGCCTGATGGCACCGCTGGGCCTCAAGCAGGCCGGCGACCACGGCGGCGGGCCGGCCGGTTTTCCCCTGCTGCTGGCGGAACCGGCCAGGGTCGTGATGGGACTGGACGACCGCCACCTGGATTTCCGGCTGTGCGTCGAAAAGTCGCCGGCCGCGACCGGCCAGGCGGCAGATGAAGGCCAGTGGCTCACCGTGACCACCGTGGTCCGAACCAAACGCCTGCTGGGCAAGGCCTACCTGGCAGCGATCATGCCCTTCCATCGCTGCATCGCGCGCAGTTTGCTGCTGGGGGTGCTGCGGGAGGAACGTCCGGCGCTTTGATCCACGCTCCATGAAAGAAAACGCCGCTGCGACCGGATGGACGCAGCGGCGTTTTCTTTCATGCTGACCGGCACAGGCAGGAAGCACATCGGCTCCCGCCCGGCCTGCAGGCATTACACCAGGTTCAGGGTGACGTTGATGTTGTCACGGGTGGCGTTGGAGTACGGGCACACCTGGTGGGCCTTGTTCACCAGATCTTGCGCCACGGCCTGGTCGATGCCCGGCAGCGAGATGTTCAGCTCGGCTTCGATGCCGAAACCGCCCGGGATCTGGCCGATGCCGACCTTGCCGGTGATGCTGGCATCCGCAGGCAGGGCCACCTTGGCCTGGCCGGCGACGAACTTCAGCGCGCCCAGGAAGCAAGCCGAGTAACCGGCCGCGAACAGCTGTTCCGGGTTGGTGCCGTTACCACCGGCGCCGCCCAGTTCCTTGGGGGTCGACAGCTTGACGTCCAGCACGCCGTCGGAGGACTTTGCCGAACCTTCACGGCCGCCAGTGGCGGTAGCGGTGGCGGTGTACAGGGCTTTTTCAATCTTGTTCGAAGGCATGGTATTTCCTTTCAAAGTTCAGGTTGTCGTCACCCTTGACGGGTTTCGTTCGAGGGGTGTGATGCCTAAAGATTCACTTTCGGTCATCACTGGCTTGCCAATCTCTTGCTGCTTCACTTGCGGTCTTGCCGATGTTTCTGGTGCTGCTGATGTTGCGATATTCAGTTCGGCTGCATCAACGATATAAATAATTACCTATATTATTGCGCACAATATAAAACACAAAGCTTGTTACATTTTCATTCATCTTCGGCATCGATCAGGCCCTTGCGGACCTGCTTCAGCTCCACCACCAGCGCCTTGATCTGGTCCAGCGCCGGCAGCATGCAACTCATCTGCTGCGGTACGGCCTTGGCCTTCTCACGCAACGCGCGGCCGCCATCGCTCAGGCTCACGACCACGCGGCGCTCATCGCCAGCATCGCGGTTGCGGTGAAGCAAACCCATGCTTTCCATGCGCTTGAGCAGCGGTGTCAGCGTACCAGAATCCAGGAACAGGCGCGTGCCCAGTTCCGAGACCGTGACGCCATCCTTTTCCCACAGCACCAGCATCACCAGGTATTGCGGATAGGTGATCTCCAGCGGGGCCAGGATTTTCTTGTAAGCCTTGGTCATGGCCAGCGACGCCGAATACATCGCAAAACACAGCTGGTTGTCGAGAAGCAGGGCTTCGTCGATCAGTGCGTCCGGGAGATTCGTGGTGTGCGTCTTGTCCATGTGCTGCATATTAAACTGCTCAAAATTGAATTGCAAGCTATTTAATTTGAAAAAATTTGTCGTTGTTGTTCATTTCGCTTCGTCGGTCCCTGCGCCAAGCCGGTATCATGCGGCCTGCATCCGCATTTTCCTGCATATCGATGAATTCCCACCCCAATCCCCTGCGCTCCCTGGACCTGTTCTGCAAGGTCGTCGACAACTATGGCGATATCGGCATCTGCTGGCGGCTGGCGCGGCAGCTGGCGCATGAGCAAGGGCTCGCGGTGCGGCTGTGGGTGGATGACCTGGTGAGCTTCCGGCGCATCTGGCCGACGGTGGACACGCTGGCCGGGACGCAAGAGATCAGCGGCGTGACGGTGCAGCACTGGCGCGGCCAGGACGGCCTGTTCACGCCGGACGATGTGGCCGATATCGTCATTGAATTCTTCGGCTGCGAGATCCCGCCCGGCTACGTGGAAGCCATGGCGCAGCGCTCGCCCAAGCCGGTCTGGTTCAACCTGGAAGGCTTGTCCGCCGAAGCCTGGGTCGAGGGCTGCCACACCCTGCCCTCCCCGCATCGCTCGCTGAAACTGACCAAGTATTTCTTCTTCCCTGGCTTCAATGAACGAACCGGCGGGCTCAGCTTCGAAGCCGACCTGCAAGCCCGGCGACAGGCCTTCCTGGCCAACAATGAAGGCCCGGCCTTCCTGGCCGGGCTGGGCGTGACTGCGGCCGAAGCGCAGGCCTGCAAGGTCTCGCTGTTCTGCTACGACTATGCCCCGATTGCCGAATTGTTTGCGGCCTGGCAAGCCTCGCCCGCTCCGGTTACCTGCCTGGTGCCGGAAGGCGTGGGACGCGCAGCGGTCGAGGCCTTCCTCGGCGCACCGGCGCACGCCGGAACGGTGGCCACGCAGGATGCTTTGACGGTACGTGTGCTGCCCTTCGTGGCGCAGACCGATTACGACCGCCTGCTGTGGAGCTGCGACCTCAATTTCGTGCGCGGTGAAGATTCCTTCGCACGCGCCCAATGGGCCGGCCGCCCCTTCGTCTGGAACATCTATCACCAGGACAAGAACCTGCACCACACCAAGCTCAATGCCTTCCTGAAGATTTATGACCCGGCCACGCCCGCCGTCATCGACCTCAACCGGGCCTGGAACGGCGCTTATCCGGGCGAGCTTGACTGGCAGGCAAGCTGGCTGGCCCTGCAGGCCGAACTGCCGGCATTGTCGGGCCAGGCTGAACAATGGGTCCAGAAGCTGTTGGCAAATGGCGACTGGATGGACAATTTGCTCGGCTTCGCCCGCCGGCTCGCCCTGGAAGAGTGGAAGAGCACGGAAAATGGGTTAAAATAGCGGGCTACCGTTTTAACGCAGTTTGGAATTCAATCGTACGTGGGCTTGCGGTGAAGTTTTAGAAGTTTTACCAGTGGGCTACTGACAGTTTGAAAAAACCTACTTTTCACGACACATCGCTATGAAATTTGCAAAAGAAATCCGCGTCGGCAACATCATTATGGTCGACAGCAAGCCCATGATCGTCCTGCGCTCGGACGTCAACGGTTCTTCCCGTACCGGCTTCACCTACAAGTGGAAGATGAAGAACCTGCTGACCAACAGCCCGCAGGAAAGCGTCTTCCGTGGCGACGACAAGTTCGACGTCGTGGTGCTGGACAAGAAGCCGGTGACCTATTCGTACTTCGCTGACCCGCTGTTCGTCTTCATGGACGAAGAGTACAACCAGTACGAAATCGAAGGCGAGAACATGGGCGACGCCATCGGCTACCTGAAGGACGGCATGCAGTGCGAAGCTGTCTTCTACGACGGCAAGGCCATCTCGGTCGAAATGCCGACCACCATCGTGCGCAAGGTTGCCTACTCGGAACCGGCCGTCAAGGGCAACACTTCGGGCAACGTCCTGAAGGAAGCCAAGATCGAAAACGCCATCGAAGCCAACCAGATCACCGTGATGGTGCCGCTGTTCGTGAGCCAGGATGACGACATCGAAATCGACACCCGCACCAACGAGTACAAGAAGGTCGTGCGCGGCTGATCGTCGCCGATGCCAATAAAAAACGCTGCCTGGTGCAGCGTTTTTTTATGCCTGTTTAATACCTGTTTGCCGGGCAATCCACTGACCGTTCGTCCTGAGTAGCGGCATCGCCGCGTATCGAAGGCGCGCCGACGGGGCGCAGCGCAGTTTCACGGCCAGTGAACCCTTCGATACGACGCTGCGCGTCTACTCAGGGCGAACGGGTAGACAGTTTGCCCGCTGTCCCGCTCAACCTCCACTCCTCACCCGCGCCAGGTCCCGCGCCGCCGCCTGTCCTTCCGCGCTGGCCCAGAAGGCCTTGTCAGCCGCCTGCAGGCGCAGTGCCGATTGCTCCATATGGCGCAAGGCCGCTGCCCGCGCAGCCTCGGCATTGCCGTCGTTGATCGCTTGCGCCAGCGCCGCGTGCTCGGCGCGTACCTGCTGCACGAACTCATTGCTGCGCGCTTCGTTCATGCGCGACACGCGGATGGCAGCATGCAGGAACTGGCTCAGGAACTGCACCAGCGAGGTGTAGAGCGGATTGTGCGAGGCATTGGAAATGGCGGCATGGAAGGCGAAATCCTCCTGCACGCCATCGCGCCCCGCCGCAGCCGCTGCATCGATGGCCTGCAAGGCCTGCTGGATCGCCAGGTTCTGCGCGCGCGTGCGGCGCTGCGCCGCCAGCGCGGCCATCTCCCCTTCCACTCCGCGCCGCAATTCGATCACCCGCAGTACCGCCTGGATGGAGTCGCGGCCGTCATCCATATTCAGGTCCAGCCGGAATGGCGTGGCCTGCGTCACCGGCAGGACCACCGTGCCACTGCCCCGGCGCGAGCCGACCAGTCCTTCCGACTTCAACCGTGAAATGGCTTCGCGGATCACCGTGCGACTCACCGAAAAGCGTTCGGTCAACTCCATCTCCGAAGGCAAACGCGCATCCGGGGCGAATTCCCCGCTGCGGATCTGCTGTGCCAGTACGCTGGTGACATGGTCGGCCAGCGTGGTCTTGCCGCGCGCGGCAGCGGCCATGGAGGCGAGCGCCGACGCCTGCGGCCTGGAGGAGGAGGAGGAAGTCTTCATGGCGCGCATGATACCGCGCAGGCATCGGCTTTTGTGACTTCCGTTTCATATTCTCAAAGTTGTATTACAACTTCCGCTATAATGCGCTGCACGGGTTTCGCTCAAGCGTTCATATCCCCCCTATTCCGACGACAGATCACGAGGAGAACACATGCATATCGTCATTACCGGCGGCGCCGGCTTCCTGGGCAGCCGACTGGCGCGCCAGCTGCTGCAGCGCGGCACCCTGACCGGCCGCGACGGCCAGCCGCAAGAGATCAAGCGCATCACCCTGCTGGACGTGGTACCGGCCCAGGGTTTCACTGATCCGCGCATCGAAGCCGTCACCGGCGACATCGCTGACGCCGCCGTGATCGAGCGCGTCATCACGCCCGAGACGCAGTCCATCTTCCACCTGGCCGCCATCGTCAGCGGCCACGCCGAGGCCGATTTCGACCTGGGCATGAAGATCAACTTCGACGCCACCCGCGTCATCCTGGAACGCGCCCGTGCCCTGGGCACCAAGCCGCGCTTGGTTTTCACCAGTTCGGTGGCGGTGTTCGGCGGCGAACTGCCGGCGGTGGTCCCCGACAACACCCTGCTGATGCCGCAAAGCTCCTACGGTGCGCAAAAGGTCATGGGCGAACTGCTGGTGCAGGATTATTCGCGCAAGGGCTTCATCGACGGCCGTGCGCTGCGCATGCCGACCATTTCGGTGCGTCCGGGCGCGCCCAACAAGGCGGCTTCCAGCTTCGCCTCCGGCATCATCCGCGAGCCGCTCAATGGCCAGCCTTCGGTCTGCCCGGTCACGCCCGATACGCGCATGTGGCTGATGTCGCCGCGCCAGGCCATCGCCAACCTGATCCACGGCCATGAAATCAATGGCGCTGACCTGGGCCTGGCCCGCTTCCTCTCCATCGACGGCCTGTGCGTGACCGTCAAGGACATGGTCGAGGCCCTGGAACAAGTCGCCGGCAAGGAAGTGGTGCAGCTGATTGAATGGAAGGAAGACGAAGCCATCAAACGCATCGTCAATTCCTGGCCCGGTGCCTTCGAAGCCAAGCGCGCCAAGGCGCTGGGCTTTACGGT
>NZ_DBIC01000181.1:0-3157 GCF_002296545.1 Herbaspirillum sp. UBA812
CTATGTCTCGCCCCCCTGGCGCGGATCGGCCGTCTTGCGCGACATGCTTGCCGTACTGAAACCCCGCTATCGCCAGATTGCCCTGCGGCGGGTGGCCCGGCACTGAGGGGATGGTGGACGTTTTGCTGAGTTTTGCTGAACGCTCCCCCGGCATGATGCAGTGCGCAAACCGGCGCGCTGTGCGGGCTGCCGACTCACGATGATGGTGCGCGATGATCCCGTTTTCTAAGTTTTTGGAAGAGCCCCTGGATGCGCGTCGGGTCATGCAGCGGGATCGCGCGGAGCCTCGTCCTTGATGACAGACTCGCGTTTAACGGAACTGTCATCTTTGATTTCTTCCTTGCGCTCGGCTGTCAATTTCTTCATCTTTTGACGATTCCGCTTGCGTTGCGGCGTACCCATCAGGTATAAAACGATGGTCAGGGGAATTATCCCGTACAGCAGGAAAGTGGCGACGCCAGCGACCGCCGACTGTTCGGTGATCGACATCATGAAGACGATGTAGAGCCATGCGATAGCGACGATGACCATGGTGAAATGCGCGTCGAGACAAACCGTAACGATACGCGAAAATTGCAGATCCGAGCATGAACAAGCAGAATCCGCAGCAACCTTCTCCCGATGTATCCGCGTGGCTGGCACAGATGTCCGATCCGAAGTTCTGGACCTCGCTGCAGTCCCAATTCCAATCCCAGTTCGAGCAATTCAAGTCGCATTTGCCGCCCATGCCCGCGATGGCGGGGATGCCGCAGATGCCGGGCTTCCCCGGCGGCGCCATGCCACCCGGTGCGGGACAGATCGATCCAACGGTTCTGCTCAAGCAGCTCGGCGAGCACGGCGCGACGCTCGATCCCGCCGATCTGGTCCGCTTGCAGCAGGACTACACCCGCGAATTCGGCGAGCTGTGGCAATCCGTGCTGGCTGCGAAGCCGCCCGCCATCACTGATCGCCGTCTTTCCGCGCCGGCCTGGCAGGAACATCCTTACTTCGCGTTCCAGGCGGCTGCCTATCAATTGAATTCGCGCTTCCTGCTGGCGCTCGCCGATGCGGTCAAGGGCACCGAGAAGGTGCGTCACAAACTGCGTTTTGCGGTGCAGCAGATGATCGATGCGATGTCGCCTGCGAACTTCCTCGCCACCAACCCGGTGGCCCAGCAGAAGATCCTGGAAACGCGCGGCGAGAGCCTGACGCAAGGCATCGCCCAGTTGCTGGCCGACCTGCAGAAGGGCCATATCTCGCAGACCGATGAGACCGCCTTCGAAGTGGGTCGCGACGTCGGGGCCAGCGCCGGTTCGGTGATCTTCGAGAACGAACTGTTCCAGTTGATCCAATACGCGCCGCTGACCAAGACCGTGCACGCGGTACCGCTGCTGATCGTCCCGCCCTGCATCAACAAGTTCTACATCCTCGACCTGCAGCCGCAGAATTCGCTGGTGCGCTATACGGTAGAGCAAGGTCACACGGTGTTCCTGATTTCCTGGCGCAATGCCGATGCCGCCGTCGAGACCGCCACCTGGGAAAACTACGTGGACGACGCCGTGGTGCGCGCCATCCACATCGTCCAGGAAATCAGCAAGCAGCCGCAGATCAATGCCCTCGGCTTCTGCGTCGGCGGCACCATCCTGTCCTGCGCGCTGGCGCTGCTGGCTGCGCGTGGTGAAGATCCGGTCGCCAGCCTGACATTGCTGACGACCTTCCTCGATTTCTCCGATACCGGTGCCATCGATGTCTACATCGACGACATGCAGCTGGCCCTTCGCGAGCAGATGATTGGCAAGCGCGGCCTGATGGCCGGTCGCGATTTCGCCAGCGCCTTCTCCAGCCTGCGTCCCAACGACCTGCTGTGGAACTACGTCGAATCGAATTACCTGAAGGGTGAGAAGCCCAGTGCCTTCGACCTGCTGTACTGGAATGCAGACAGCACCAACCTGCCGGGTCCGATGTTCTGCTACTACCTGCGGCACATGTACCTGGAAAATGCGCTCAAGGAGCCGGGCCGCCTGACGGTGGGCGGCGAGAAGATCGACCTGCGCAAGATCAGCGCGCCGGCCTTCATCTACGCCTCGCGCGATGACCACATCGTGCCCTGGAAATCGGCCTACGCCTCGCTGGACCTGATCAATGCCGGCAAGCGCAGCAACAACCGCTTCGTGTTGGGCGCCTCGGGCCACATTGCCGGGGTCATCAATCCGGCGTCCAAGAACAAGCGCAATTACTGGGTCAACGACAAGGCCAAGGCCGGCAGCGATGCCGATGCCTGGATGGCCGGCGCGACCGAGCATCCCGGCAGCTGGTGGGGCGAGTGGGCGGCGTTCCTGGCCAAGCAGGGCGGGCGCAAGGTGGCCGCACCCAAGGCGCCGGGTTCGACGCGCTACAAGGCCATCGAACCGGCACCGGGCCGCTATGTGAAGGCCAAGGCTGACCAGCTGGTGGGCTGACGTGAATCTGCCAGCCGGCCAGGAAGGTCCACAGAAGCCGGCGGCATTGATGAAAAGAGGGCGATGACCCGAACGGGCTCGCCGACAGAGAGAGACGGCCGGCAGCGCATCCGCGGCGCAGCAGGGCCTGACAAGACAGAGGAGCGTTCTTCGTACGGAGGACTTCCACCAATGCGGCGCACAGCAGACGCGAAAGAGGGGGGCAGGGCTTACCCCAATAAATCACCATCCCTATAGGAGGCAACATAATGAGCAAGCGTATCGCATATGTGACCGGCGGCATGGGCGGCATCGGAACCGCCATCTGCACCCGTCTGTGCAAGGACGGCTACACCGTGGTGGCCGGCTGCGGCCCCAATTCCGCCCGCAAGGACACCTGGCTGGCGACCATGCGCGCCCACGGCTATGACATCCACGCATCCGAAGGCAACGTCTCGGACTGGGAGTCCACCAAGGCCGCCTTCGAGAAGGTGCGCGCCGAGATCGGCGAAGTGGACGTGCTGGTCAACAACGCCGGCATCACCCGCGACGGCCAGTTCCGCAAGATGAGCAAGGGTGACTGGGACGCTGTCATCGACACCAACCTGAACTCGCTGTTCAACGTGACCAAGCAGGTCATCGAGGGCATGTGCGAGCGTGGTTTCGGTCGCATCATCAACATCTCCTCGGTCAACGGCCAGAAGGGGCAGTTCGGCCAGACCAACTACTCCACCGCCAAG
>NZ_DBIC01000279.1:0-2938 GCF_002296545.1 Herbaspirillum sp. UBA812
GCAGCGTGCCAAGGACGAGGAAGATTCCGCCCGTCGCCTGGCCGACCAGAAGCAGAAAGAAGCCGATTCCGCCCGCAAGGTGCAGGAAAGCCGCGCCAAGAACAGCGAAGTCCAGCAACGTATCGACCAGAACAAGAACGTGCCGGCCGATTACCGTGTGCGTCAGCACGAGGCGGAAGTCCAGCGCCAGCAGGCTGAGGAAGCCGCGCGCGCACCGTCGCGCGCCGCCAACGCCGCCGAACGTCAGCGCCGCATCCAGGAAGCCGAGGAGCATCGCCTGGAAGTGGAGCGCAAGAAGGCCGAAAACGAGCGTGAACGCGCCGAGCGCAAGCAGAAGCAACAGCAGGACCAGCAACAGCAGGATCAGCAACAGCAGCAATCGCAGCAGCCCGCCGCCAAGTAAGGTGTTCTGACGCTGGCCCCTCCGTCCGCAGGCCCATGCCGATTTGGCGTGGGCCTGCGGGTGCATTACACTAGCAAGCACATCAGCAACCAGCCGCCATCATGACCAGTACGCATCGCGAAGACATCCAGCGCCGCATCATCGAACTCGAAGTCGAGCACCGTGATCTCGATAGCGTGATCGACATGCTCATCCGCGATGCCCGTTCGGAGGACCTGCAACTGCGCCGCCTCAAGAAGCGCAAGCTGCAACTGAAGGACCACATTGCGCTGCTGAAGATGCAGCTGGTCCCCGATATCCCCGCCTGAGCCCCGCTGCGCGCCTGCCGTTGCGGGCGAGCTTCTCGTCATTCCAGGTCAGCTGTCCTGCATCTTTCAAGCGAGTCGGGGGTGACCCGCCGACTCCGCGTAAAATAGCGCCTTGTTCCCAATGACGTGCAAGCTGCGCCGGTATCGCCGGTGTCTGCGCCGCACGTGTTCTTCTACAGGTTTGCCGCAGTGACAGCTCCCGAAGCCCCCGCCCAAAACGTCGACAGTCGCACCGTTCCCGCCGGAACGGAGGTCGCTGCCCCCGAAGAACCTGGTCTCCATGATGCCGAGGTCGAGCGCCTGTTCGGTGAAGGCGGCCCCTTGGGCGGTGCCGTTGGCAGCTATCGTCCGCGTCATGCCCAGACCGAGATGGCCAAGGCCATCGCCGACGCCATCGCCAATCAGGGTACGCTGATCGCCGAGGCCGGTACCGGTACCGGCAAGACCTTTGCCTACCTGGTGCCGGCGCTGCTGTGGGGCGGCAAGACCATCGTCTCCACCGGTACCAAGACACTGCAGGACCAGCTCTTCAATCGTGATATCCCCACCGTGCGCAAGGCCTTGCATGCGCCCGTCTCGGTGGCGCTGCTCAAGGGGCGCAGCAATTATGTCTGCCACTTCCACCTGGAGCGCACCCTGCAGAACGGCCGCCTGACCGCACGTGAGGATGTGGGCTACCTGCGCGAGATCTCGCGCTTCGTCAAATCCACTTCCTCCGGCGACAAGGCCGAGCTGACCAAGGTGCCGGAGACGGCTTCGGTATGGAATCTGGTGACCTCCACCCGCGATACCTGTTTCGGGGCTGAATGCCAGTACTACCAGGATTGCTTCGTCATGAAGGCGCGCAAGGAAGCGCAGCAGGCTGATGTGGTGGTGGTCAATCACCACTTGTTCTTTGCTGATGTGGCCCTGAAGGACACAGGCATCGCCGAACTGCTGCCCTCAGCCAATACCGTCATCTTCGACGAAGCGCACCAGTTGCCGGATACGGCCACGCTATTCTTTGGCGAGACCATCTCCACCTCGCAGATTCTCGAACTCTGCCGCGACGTGCTGGCCGAAGGCCTGTCGCACGCCCGCGATGGCGCTGACTGGGCGCGCCTGGTCGCTCCGGTGGAGCGCGCGGCACGCGATCTGCGGCTGGCTTTCCCGGAAGAATCGGTACGCCTGGCGCTGAACCAGATTGCGCCTTCCAGCGCCTTCTTCCCGTCGCTCGACACGCTGAAGGACTGCATGGACGACATGATCGCCGTGCTCGAAAAACAGGCCGAACGTGCCGAGACCATCGAGCAGTGCCGCGACCGTGCCAATGAATTGCTGCGGCAGCTGGAAAACTGGGGCACGCCCGACGAACTGGCCAAGATCCAGGCCGAAGCCGCCGCCAAGGCAGCGGCCAAGCCCGCCGACAACAAGCGAGCAGGCGAGGGTGAGGAGCAGGAAGATTCGCCCGCGCAGAAACCCTTCTACGTGCTCTGGGTGGAAGCCTTCCAGTCCTCGCTGCAGCTGCACCGCACGCCGCTGTCGATCGCGCCCATCTTCAACAAGCAGCGCGAGGGTACGCCGCGTTCATGGATCTTCACGTCGGCGACGCTGGCAGTGAAGAAGGATTTCAATCACTACGCAGCCCAGATGGGCCTGTGGAATGCCCCGGCGCAATCGTGGCCGAGCCCTTTCAATTATGCCGAGCAGGGGCTGCTGTACGTACCGCAGAACCTGCCACAGCCGAATTCGTTTGAATACACCGATGCCGTCATCGATGCCGCACTGCCGACCATCGAGGCCGCCGGTGGCCGCTGCTTCTTCCTGTGCACCACGCTGCGGGCGGTCAATCGTGCAGCCGAGCGGCTGCGTGCAGAGTTCGAGGCGCGCGGCCATGATTTCCCGCTGTTCGTGCAGGGCGAAGCGGGACGTACGGAATTGCTGGACCGTTTCCGCGCTGCGGGCAATGGCGTGCTGATTGGCAGCCAGAGCTTCTGGGAAGGCGTGGACGTGCGTGGCGACGCACTGTCGCTGGTCATCATTGACAAGCTGCCGTTCTCGCCTCCGGATGATCCGGTGCTGGCGGCCCGTATCAGCGAAATGGAAAAGCAGGGCCTGAACGGCTTCGTGCACCATCAACTGCCGGCGGCCATCATCAACCTGAAGCAGGGCGCGGGTCGCCTGATCCGTGACGAGGGCGACCGCGGCGTGCTGATGATCTGCGATCCGCGCATCATCACCAAAAATA
>NZ_DBIC01000185.1:0-28408 GCF_002296545.1 Herbaspirillum sp. UBA812
ACGCGCAAGCCGAACAACTCCTGGCCGAAGCCGATCAGGCCCTGTATGCCGCCAAGTCAGCGGGCCGCAATCGGGTGGAGATCAGTTCCGCGAGCTGAGGTCGGCCTTCATGCAGCGAGCCACTGCGCGATCTGCGGCCAGGCCTCAGCCAGGGTGCGCCCGCCCATGAACAGGCCGATGTGCCCGCCCGGCACCACGCGCTGCGTGATATGTGCCGCGGGCGTACCGACCAGTTGCGCTGCGTTGAGCACCTGCTCGGGCGTGGTGATGTCATCGCGTTCCCCGGCCAGCAGGTAGAGCGGGCAGGTGATATCGCGCAGGTCCAGCATCTTGCCCAGCGCCACGTACTGGCCGCGTGCCAGCAGATTGTCCTTGAAGATCTGGCGGATGGCCTGGAGATACCAGCGTCCCGGCAGGTCGATCGGCGTTTCGTACCAGGCCGCGAAGATCTCGCGCTTGGCCAGATACACGGGGTCGTCGATGTGCTGGAACAGGTCCACATGTTCGCTGAAGTAATGCTCGTCGGGATGCATGTTCTTCCAGCCCTGCAACATGAAACTGCCGCGCATGAGGCCGCCGCCGGTACGCACCAGATCTTCGTAGAAGCGAATCGGCGTGCGCTCCACCATCTGCTTGAGCGGCCCTGCTCCCGCCCCGGCGTCGATGGGCGAGCCGGCCAGTACCAGCCGCTGTACCTTGTGCGGGAAGCGCGCCGCAATCATGGCCGAGATCCAGCCACCCTGGCACAGGCCCACCAGGTTGGCGCGCCCGCCCAGTTCATCGATGACCACGCAGAGATCGGCCAGGTAGTTGTCGATCTCCAGGTCCTTCATGTCCTCGCTGGCGCTGTGCCAGTCAGTCAGGAACACGTGCGGCACGCCATGTTCCATCAGCGTTTCGACCAGGCTCTGGCCGCGGTAGTAGTCGGCGATCACCGAGGTGTGTCCCGCATAGGGAGCCACCACCAGCGTCGGGACCGCATGCGCGGCAGCGGGCTTGCCGTATTCGCGCAAGCTCAGCGTACGCAGCGTCAGGCGCACCTGGTTGGCGGTGGCCATCTGCGGGTGATGCAGGGAATGCAGCTTGGTCTCTTCTTCCAGAAAGCGCAGATGCTTGTCCACCACTTCCTGTCCCTGGCGGAAAACTTCGGTGGCCAGCATCATGGGCCAGAACAGCGGTACGCAACCGGGCCCGCAGGCCGCAGGCTCTGGTGCGGGATGGTGGACGTGGCTGGCAGATGAGGTCGTCATGCGGGGCTCCCATGGATGAGTCTTGCCGCATCGTCGGCAATGACCTGTTCTTCATTGGTCGGAATCACCAGTACGCGCACGCGGCTGGCCTGATGGCTGATGCATTCGAGATGCTGGGCGTTGGCGCTTTCGTCGAGCTGCACGCCCAGCCAGTCGAGGCGGGCGCAGATGGCCGCACGCATGCGGGCATCGTGTTCGCCGATGCCGGCCGTGAAGACCAGCGCATCCATGCCGCCCAGCGTGGTCGCCAGGCGTGCGGCTTCACCGGCACAGCGCAACGCGAACAACTCCAGCGCCTCGCGCGCGGAGGGTTCCGTACTCTGCTGCAGGGTGCGCACATCGGCACTCACCCCGGACACACCCAGCAGGCCAGACTGGTGGTACAGCAAGTCTTCCAGCTCCGCCGGCGTCATCCCTTGCTGCAGCAGATACAGCAGCACGCCCGCATCGAGCGCACCACAGCGCGTGCCCATGGGCACGCCTTCCAGCGTGGAGAATCCGGTGCTGGCATCGACACTGCGCCCGTTCTGGATGCCGCACAGGCTGGCACCATTGCCAAGATGCGCCACCACCACGTTGCCATGCGCCTCGGGCAACTGGCGGCGGCGCAATTCACTGGCGATGTAGCGGTAGGAAATGCCATGGAAACCGTAGCGCAGCACGCCCTCGTCATGCAGCTTGCGCGGCAGCGCGAAGCGGCGCGCCAGTGCATCCTGCGTCGCATGGAATGCGGTATCGAACGAGGCCGTTTGCGGCAGGCCCGGGCGCAGGCGCCCGATGGCGCGGATCAGGCGCAGGTTCTGCGGCTGGTGCAGGGGTGCCAGCGGGGCCAGGGATTCCAGTTCCTGTTCGATGCGCTCGTCCAGCAGTACCGAATGGGCCAGATGCAAGCCGCCATGCACCACGCGATGGCCCACTGCACACAGCGCGCCCTGCTCGTGACCTACCTCCAGCTGGTGCAGCACCTGCTCCAGTACCTTGTCCATGGAGGCAGCAGGATCGGCGTCGATGGCCATGGCCGACGCCACGCCTTCGATCTCCAGGCGCAGCCGCAAGGGAGACAGATGCAGGTCGAGCTGTCCGTGGCCGATCTTGCTGGCGCGCTCGCCATCGATCCGGAAGACGCCCAGTTTGATCGAGGACGATCCCGCATTGAAGGTCAGCAGCCAGCGATTCATGCGGCCTCCTTGCCGACCGCCTGCACCTTGCTGCGCGAGGCGAACAGACGGGCCAGTGCCGAGGAGGCCAGACGCACGCGCAGGCTGTCGGCGCGGCTGGTGAGGATGACCGGCACGCGTGCCCCCAGCACCAGCCCGGCGGCCTCGGCCTGTGACAGGTAGATCAATTGCTTGGCCAGCATGTTGCCGGCTTCGAGGTCGGGGACCAGCAGGATGTCGGCACTGCCGGCCACCGGCGAAGTAATCTGCTTGATGCTGGCCGATTGCAGGCTGATGGCATTGTCGAAGGCCAGCGGACCGTCGACCAGCGCACCGGTGATCTGATGGCGCGTGGCCATCACGGTGAGGGCTGCTGCATCGAGCGTGGACGGCATGGCCGGGTTGACCGTCTCCACTGCCGCCAGCACCGCCACATGCGGACGCGGCACGCCCATCACGTGCAGCAGGTCGATGGCGTTCTGGCAGATGTCACGCTTGTGCGCCAGGGTGGGCGTGATATTGATGGCGGCATCGGTGATGATGAGCGGCTTGGCATAGGTGGGAATGGCCATGGCATACACATGGCTGATGCGGCGCTCGGTACGCAGTCCCGAGCCGGAGGCCACGACCGCCCCCAGCAGTTCGTCACTGTGCAGGCTGCCCTTCATGAGCGCGGATACCTGCCCTTGTGCCGCCAGCTCGACGGCGCGCGCAGCGGCGGCGTGGCTGTGTTCGGTGGATTCGATCTGCAGGCCCGCCAGCGACAGGCCGGCTTCTTCGGCGACCCGCCGTATCCGGGCTTCCGGCCCGACCAGCAGCGGCTCCAGCAGGCCCTCTTCGCGCGCCTCCAGCGCGCCCTGCAAGGCCTCGGCAGAACAGGGATGGACTACAGCGACCCGCATCGCCTGCGCGCCCAGGGCATCGCGGATGAGTTGACCGTAGCGCTCGGCAGGCGTGGCCTGCGTCGGTGGAAACATGGTGTCCTCCTGAGGGAATGGCATGAGGCCGGACGCACTCATGCGGGCTTGCTGTGTCGCAGCATAGCCTCAGGCGGAGGTGAGTTCAATTGCAGGATTGCCCGCAAACCGGACAGAGAACACAAAGCTTGATCTGCTTCAACTTTGTCCGGGTGCATCCGCCGTCGCGGGCGGGACTGCGGACGGTCAGGCCGGAGTCAGTGCCAGCACGTGCTGGCGCGCGCGTTCGGCGGGCATCGGTTCAGCAAAATAATGCCCCTGCATGGCGTGACAATGCATGGATTGCAGGACCTGCAGGTCTTCCTCGCTCTCCACGCCTTCGGCCACCACCTGGAAGCCGAAGGAGGCCGCCAGTTGCAGCACCGCCGACACCAGCGCCTGGTTCTCGGTCTGGTCGGCCAGGCCGGTGACGAAGCTGCGGTCGATCTTCACGCGCGAGACGTGCAGCTGGCGCAGGAAGCCCAGCGAGGAATAGCCCACGCCGAAATCGTCGATGGCGATGCTCACGCCCTGCAGCGCCAGCGCGGTCAGGGTCTGGGTGGCGGCCTGCAGGTCGAGCGCGGTCTCTTCGGTGATCTCGATTTCCAGCATCTGCGCCGGCAGGTTCTGGCGCTTGAGGGTGCCCACCACCAGATCCTCGATGATGATGCGCTCCATTTCGCGCGGCGAGATGTTCATCGACACGCGCAGGTCGCTGCGGCCGTTGTCCCGCATGAACTGGATCATGTGCGCCACCTCGCCCATGATGAAACGCAGCAGCTCTTCCGACAGTCCTGCCAGCGCCGCGATCTCGATCAGATCGGGCGGCGCGATCGGACCATGGCGGCGATGCGTCCAGCGCACCAGCGCTTCGAAGCCGTCGAGGGCGCGCCCGTCCTCGCAGACGATGGGCTGGAACCACACCTGCAGTTCGCCATCGGCCAGCGCCTGCGCCAGATCACGTTCGACATCGCGCTTCATCTGCAGATGCGCATCCAGCGCCGCATTGAAGACCTGGTACTGATTGCGGCCACGGCGCTTGGCCTCGTACATGGCGGCATCCGAGCAGACCAGCATCTCGTTGATATCGTCGCCACGTGACAGGTAGATGCCCAGGCTCAGGCCGATGTGACGATGGGCCAGGCGCGCGAAGGGCTGGCGCATCGCTGCGATCAGGCGCTGCGCCACATGCTCCGGCGGCTCCGCGTGGGCGGTGAGCGGATAGAGGATCACGAATTCGTCGCCGCCCAGGCGCGCCAGCGTAGCGCCCTCGGGCAAGGCCGCCTGCAGGCGGCGTGCCACTTCGATGAGCACCTGATCGCCCGCTTCGTGCCCGTAGGCATCGTTGATGACCTTGAAGCCATCCAGGTCAAGGAACATCAGGCATTGGCGTTCCCGCTGCTGCACCAGGACCTGCGTGGCCACCTGCATGAAACCGGCACGGTCCAGCAGGCCGGTCAGCAGATCGTGTTCGGCCTGGTATTGCATGCGCGCAGCGAACTGGCGCAGGTCTTCGTGGGCCACGGCCAGGGCCTGGCTGGCGGTAGTGGCTTCGTTCTTCAGGGCGCAGGCGCGCGCGAACATGCGCTCGCCCACGCGGGCACCGCGGATCAGGCCGGCCAGGTAGATCACGGCCGTCGCTGCCAGCGCCAGGCGGGTCGGCGTGCGATTGAAGGCAAACAGGCAGAAGATCACCGACAGCAGCGGCGGCGTGATGAAGCTGATCGGGATGCGAGCGAAGGCGAAACCGTGGGTGACCGCACCGGCCGTGATGCCGCACACGCAGGTCAGATAGAACAGGGTCTCGGGTGTGGTATAGCCTTCGCTCAGCCAGGGCATGCCGGCCCAGGCGAAGCCCGAGATCAGGGCGAGGATCCAGTGCAGGCGCAGGTTCAGTTCCACCACGTCGCTGGCGTCGCGCACCTGACCGCGCGGGGCCATCCACGGCACCAGTTGCGCCACGCGTTGCGGTGAGAGGCGGCACAGGGGGATCCGCACCAGGTTGACCAGCGTGGCGCAGGCCAGCCAGATCAGTGCCACCCAGAATTTGCCGGAATGCCAGGCCACAAAGGTGGAGATGCCGCTCAGCACGAAGGCCACCGGGATCGACAGCATGACGGTATGGCGGGCCGCCGTGAGCTGGTCCGCGCGAATCAGTTGTCGCAATGCAAGCCGGGACGCGTGGTCGCCGGCACCGGTTTCTGTCTTGAGTTCGTTCACATCCCCATCCCGTGGTGCCCAGTTGCGCTGCCCGCCGAGCGGCGAGGCAGAGGCGGCGGCCACCTGCCCAAGGTAGCGCTACCGATGGCGGGTATTATCCAATGAATAAGAAGAATTCCCATCAAAACATGAGTCCCATTGAGATGTATCAACGAGTTGTTGGCGTGGAAGAGACAAGCTCCGGGCTTGCTGGACCCCTTTCATGACCTGGAGAACCCTCATGTCCCAAGACAACGGCAACTGGTTATCGGCCGAACAAGCCGTCATGCCCGATGGCAGCGAACGTCAGAACTTGCCCCTGATCAACAGGAAACTGCCGCATCTCTCGCCGCAACAAGCTGCCGACAGCACGACGGCGGCAGACGCTGGAGAAGCATCAACGGCACCTGCCGGGCCGGCGGCGGCAGACTGAGTTCTCCTGCAGCAACACCTCCTGCGGAGGGATTTCCGGAGGCATCGTGCCGGAAGGCTAAAATGGAGCCGTATTTACTGCGCGGCAAACTGGCGCTGCTCCTGTCATGGCTCTCGATCCCTCCACTCTTCTCATCCTCACCATCGCGCTGGCGGCGGCCGCTTCGCTCTACCTGGCCATCGAATGGACCAGCGTCCGGGAACGCTCGCTGCTGCTGTGGAGCAGCGGCTTCGCCATCATCACGGTCGGCTCCTTCCTTGCGTTGCTGCGCTCGCGCGGCTATCTGCTGGTCGGCATCTGGTTCGCCAACGGCTTGCTGATCGCGGCGCATGCCTGCTTCCTGGCGGGCGTGGCCTGGTTCACGCGCACCCGCATCTCGCGCGCCTGGTGGCTGATTGCCTTGCTGTGGCTGCTGATGCTGTTGCTGCCCGCACATGCCTGGTGGTCGCGCGTGATGCTGGGACTGCAATCGCTGATGATCGCCGCCCTCACCTTGCAGGCCAGCGCCCTGCTGCGTCCGCATGGTGCGTCGTTGAGCGTGGGCGCAGTGCAGTTGCGCTTCGTGCTGCTGATCCATGGACTGTTCTATGTGGCCAAGGCGGTCTCGGCGCTGGCGCTGGGGGCGTTCGTGGATCTGGCGGCCTTTGGCGGCGTGCTGATCCAGGTGTCGCTGGTGGAGGGATCGATGGCGGTGATGCTGATCGCCTTGTCGATGACCGGCACCGAGCGCCATCGCCGCGAAGAACGCATCGGGCAGTTGGCCGCACGTGATCCCCTGACCGGACTGCTGAACCGGCGCGCCCTGCAGGCGCGCGCACCGGCGCTGCTGGCACGGGCCAGCGAGGCCCATCCGGGCGCGCTGTTGCTGATCGACATCGACAACTTCAAGCAGGTCAACGATCTGCACGGCCATGCCGCCGGCGACAAGTTGCTGGAAGCCCTGAGCACGCTGCTGCGTGAAGTCTTGCCCGCCGATGCACTGGCCGCGCGGCTGGGCGGGGATGAGTTCGTGATCCTGTTGCAGGATGTGCGTGAAGAACAAGTTGCCCATCTCGGCGAACAGTTGCGGATGGCCTTCTCCCACGTGGCGCGCAAGGGCGTGGCCACTCCCGAGGCGGTGAGCCTGAGCGTGGGCGTCAGTCTCTACACCAAGCCGGCACTGGCGCTGGAAAGCCTGATGGCGCTGGCCGATGCGGCCCTGTATGACGCCAAGCGCGCCGGACGCGACCGGCTCATCGTGAGCCCGGCACACATCACTGCAGCCAATCCTTGAGCCGGTACCAGGCCCCGACCAAGGGCAGGAACCAGGGCTTGCCCAGATGACCGGGAATGGCCGGCCAGTCGAAATCTTTCCATGGATTGAGATCGGCCCTGCCGTCCATGACCTCGGCCATCAGCGTTCCCATGAGGCTGGCCATGTGGGTGCCGTGGCCGCTGTAACCCATGGAATAGAACACGCCATCGCGCTGTCCGGCACGCGGCAGGCGGTCCACCGTCATGTCGACCATTCCGCCCCAGCAATAGTCAATGCGGACCTTGGCCAGTTGCGGGAAGACCTCCAGCATCTGGCTGCGCAGGATCTCGCCGCTCCGGGCATCGGACTGCGGATTGGACACCGCGAAACGCGCGCGTCCGCCGAAGAGCAGGCGATTGTCCGGCGTAGCGCGGAAATAATTTACAAAATTCTTGGTGTCGGTGTACATGCGCCGCGTCGGCAGCAACTGTGCCAGCAGCTCCGCCGGCAAGGGTTCGGTGACGATCAGGAAAGCGCCGACCGGCACGATGCGGCGGCGTATCCAGCCAAACGGACCAACCTGGGAAATGCCGCTGCTCACCAGCACCTGGCTGGCGCGCAGGCTGCCTGCACGCGTCTGCACCTGGTAGCCGCCTCCTTGCGCCTTCAGGCCCAGCACGGGAGTGTGTTCGAGGTAGATCGCACCGCGCCGCTGGGCAGCGTGGGCCAGGCCGCGCACATAGCGGCCGACATGCATGCCGGCACTCTTTTCCATCAGCAGTCCACCGTAGTAACGGTCGCTGCCCAGTTCGTCACGCAGCTCGGCGCGGGTGATCAGGCGCGTGTCAGCGTCCACGTTGGCGGCCAGCAGGGCCTGGCTGCGCGCCAGCTTGTCGACGTGCTCGGGCTTGGCCGCCAGCTTGAGCTTGCCGTAGCGTGCAAAACTGCAGTCGATGGATTCCTCGCGCACCAGCCGTTCCACCATATCGACGCCGGCATCGAAGGCGCGATAGAGCCGGTTGGCCCATTCCGTTCCCAGGCGTTGTGACAGGGCAGCGTAGTCCTGCGCGAAGCCGTTGTTGCACATGCCGCCGTTGCGGCCGGAGGCGGCACCGCCGACGATATCCGCTTCGCACACCACCACCCTGGCCCCCTTGCGCGCCAGCGCCAGGGCAGCCGCTGAACCGGTGATGCCGCCACCGACGACCAGTACGTCGCATCCGTCGCCCGGCAAGGCGGTGTGGGTGCTGACGAAGGGGGATGAGGTGTCCAGCCAGTACGACTTCAATTGCATCAGGAGCTCCATCGACAGTCGGCAGCCGGATCATGAACGCAGGGGACGAGGCCGCAACAGGGTAGGTCTGATTATGGTGCGGGCTCCCGATACGGTGATTAATGCTCATTGAACGCAGCATTAAGCCCAGGTTAATGCTCGTGCAACGCCCGCCCCTGCTGGCTGTCCGCAGGAAGAGCGCCCTGCGTAACGCAAAATGCCGGAAAGCCGCCGTTTAAAAGTAGAAGCTGCTCCGATCCCGGCGCAATAAAAATTATTAGTTGGAGGCCGGCGGCCATACTTCTTCCATCCCCAACGAAGGAGTTTGAGCAAATGACTTTCAAGCCGAAGTACATCAGTTTTGACTGCTATGGCACCCTGATCAATTTTGAAATGGGCCCGACCGCCCGCATGCTCTTTGCCGATCGTGTCGACGAGAAGCGCATGCCGGCCTTCCTGGACAGCTTCCGTTTCTATCGTCTCGACGAAGTGCTGGGCGCCTGGAAACCGTTCCTGGAGGTGGTGGACAACGCCATCCGCCGCACCTGCCACGCCCATGGCGTGGAATGCCGGGACAGCGATGGCCAGGCCCTCTATGCGGCCGTGCCGACCTGGCAGCCACATCCGCATGTGGTGGAAACGCTGGAGAAGATCGCGCCCCACATCCCGCTGGTGATCCTCTCGAACTCCATGATCGACCTGATCCCGCACAGCGTGGCGCACCTCAAAGCGCCCTTCCATGCGGTCTACACCGCCGAGGAAGCGCAAGCCTACAAGCCGCGCGGGCAGGCCTTTGAATACATGTTCGACCAGCTGGGCTGCGGCCCGGAAGAGATGGTGCATTGCTCGTCGAGCTTCCGCTATGACCTGATGACGGCCAAGGATCTCGGCTTCATGGGCAAGGCTTACATCGACCGCAATCACGAGCCCTACTGCGATGGCTATGGCGTGAGCCGGCTGACGGACTTCCGCCAGCTGGCCACGCTGGTCGGCCTTTGATGGCTGCCGTCGCGCCTACGAGAGACGGGACGCATCATGCTTGAGACCGCATTGCAAGAACCCGCCGCCTTGAATACGGCGGCACCTGATCTTGCGCCGGCAGCGCTGGAACAACTGGCCGCCGCCCGCTATGGCATCGCGGGCAAGTCCAGCGCGCTGGGAGGTGAGCGCGACCAGAATGCCTGCATCGAGAGCGCCGATGGCACGCGCTACGTGCTGAAGATCAGCAATCCTTCCGAACAGGCGGCGGTGGTGGATTTCCAGATCGCCGCGCTGGATCACATCGCGCGGGCGGCACCGGATCTTCCGATTCCGCGCGTACTGCGCTCCTTGAGCGGGCAAAGCATCGAGCAGGTGACACTGCCGGATGGCAGCGTGAGCATGGTGCGCCTGCTGAGTTACCTCGACGGCGTACAGATCAAGCACACCGAACGCAGCGACGGCCAGCGGCGCGCCATGGGCAGTGGCCTGGCCAGGCTGGACCTGGCCCTGCAAGGATTCAGCCATACCGGGGCGCATCATGACCTGCTGTGGAATGTCTCCACAGCGCACCGCTTGCGCGACAAGATGGAAAGCCTGCAGGATCCGGCCAAGCAGCAGCTGGCACGGCACTTCATGGCGCGCTTCGAACGAGATGTGCTGCCGCGCCTGGGCAACGTGCGGGCGCAGGTGATCCACAACGACTATCACCTCTACAACGTGCTGGTGGCACCGCAGGAGCTGGAGCGCATCACTGGCATCATCGATTTCGGCGACATGCTGCATGCGCCGCTGGTCGGTGAAGTCGCCACGGCGGCAGCCTTCCACATGACTGGCAGCGAGGATCCGTTTTCCGGTCCGGCGCAGTTCGTCGCGGCCTATCACGCCGTGCTGCCGCTGACCGCGCCGGAACAGGAGATCGTCGCCGACCTCATGGTCACGCGCCATCTGGTCACGGCGCTCATTTCCGAATGGCGCGCGGTGCGCTATCCCCACAACCGCGCCTACATCATGCGGCACAACCCGGCAGCCTGGGAGGCGCTCGGCCAGCTGGCCGACCTGCCACGGCAGGACGCGCGTGACCGCCTGCTTTCCGACATCTGACACAGGAGCATTGCATGAGCACCCCTACCGACCTCACCATGGTCAACGCCTACATCCCCGGCCGTGCCGACGTCGGGCCCGTCACCGGGGCCCTGATCGAACGACGCAATGCCCTGCTGGGGCCGGCGTATCGGCTGATGTATGAACATCCCTTGCACATCGTGCGCGGCGAAGGCGTGTGGCTGATCGATCCGCAGGGGCGGCGTTATCTGGATGTGTACAACAACGTCACTTCGCTGGGACACTGCCATCCGGCCGTCACCGCAGCGATCTGCGAACAGGTGCAGACGCTGGCCACCAACACGCGCTACCTGCATGACACCATCCTGGAGCTGGCCGAACGCCTGCTGGCGACGGTGCCGGAGACATCGCTGGCGCACCTGATGCTCACCTGCACCGGCAGCGAAGCCAATGACCTGGCCTATCGCATCGCCAAGGTCCGCACCGGCGGCACCGGCGTGATCGTCACCGACACGGCGTATCACGGCATCACCGATGCGGTCTCGCAGTTCTCGCCGTCGCTGGGCAGCAGCGTCAACCTGGGACCGCATGTGCGCCTGGTGCCGGCCCCGCGTGCCTATCATGCGCCGGGGCAGGATTTGGGAGAAAAATTCACCCGCGACGTGCAAGCCGCCATCGCCGACCTGCAACGGCACGGCATCCGGCCTGCTGCCGTGATCGTTGATTCACTCTTCACCAGTGACGGCATCCTGCCGGGACCAGCGGGCTTCCTCCAGGGCGCGGTGCAGGCCATCAAGGAGGCCGGCGGCCTGTTCATCGCCGATGAAGTGCAACCGGGCTTCGGCCGCACCGGCGAGCACATGTGGGGCTTCCAGCGCCACGGGATTGCGCCGGACATCGTGACCATGGGCAAGCCGATGGGCAATGGCCAGCCGGTCGCAGGCATTCTGGCGACGGCCGATGTGTTGCAGGAGTTCGGGCAGCGCTCGCGTTACTTCAATACCTTTGCCGGCAATACGGTCTCGTGTGCCGCTGCGCTGGCGGTGCTGAAGACGATTGAACGTGAAGGCCTGATTCCCCATGCACGGGAGGTCGGTGGCGTGCTGCTTGACGGCATCCGTGCGCTGGCCGCACGACACGAAGCGATCGGCGACGTGCGCGGTGCGGGCATGTTCGTGGGTGTCGAACTGGTCTCGGACCGGACGCAGCGCACGCCTGACCGCGCGCTCACCAGCGAGGTGGTCAACCGCATGCGTCAGAAGGGCGTGCTGCTCAGCGCCTGCGCGATGGGCCACAACGTACTCAAGATCCGGCCGCCGCTGGTGCTGACCGCGGAGCAGGCGGGCATGGTGATCGATGCGCTGGACGAGTCGCTGACGGAAGCGCGATCGGCGGCGGGGCGTTGAGCCTGAGGCCGGGGATGCGGTGCTATGATCGGACCATGCGACCTACCGACCCTCTCGACCGCACCGACATCAAGATCCTCGAGCACTTGCAGCGCGAGGGCCGGTGCTCGAACGTGGAGCTGGCCGAGGCCGTCAATCTCAGTCCCAGTCCCTGCCTGACCCGGACCAAGCGCATGGAAGAAACCGGCGTCATCGCCGGCTATGCAGCCCGGGTCGCGCTGGACAAATTGGGGAGCCATGTCGTGGTGTTCTCCGAAATCACGCTTGGCAGCCACCGTCCTGCCGACTTTCGCAAGTTCGAACAGGGCGCGGCCAAGTATGCGGAAATCGTGGAGTGCTACAACGTCAGCGGGGGGTATGACTATTTGCTCAAGATCGTCTCGCCCACCGTGGCGCTGTTCCAGGAGTTGATGGAACGCCTGCTGGAGGACGAGATCGGCATCGAGAAATTCGCCAGCCGCATCGTGTTGCGCCATCCCTATGAGCAGCGGGTGGAGCCGGTGGAGGTGATTGCTTCGGGGAAGAGCAGCTGGAAGTAGCGAGGGTGTGGTGATCTCTGCGTTCTCGCAGCTTTTCATTTCTCAGCGGCCATGTAGTAGCGGCCTGCGCAGTTCAGGTAGCGATAGTCAAAGACGGGAGAGAAGACGACGCCGCCTTCCTCATCAAGCCATACACCATAGTTGGATCGCTCAAAATAATCCAGGCAGGCCGTCTTTATCTCCGGCTTCAGGTTGGACATGACCAGTGCGACTGCATCCTTGTTCAACTGCAGGAAATTTCCATTCGTGCGGACACCTGCCTTGCGCAGGGAGGGGACGTAGCGATTGATCAGCGCTATGGGTGGAAGCTGTTTTCCAGTGCTGATTTCGAAGGTCCATCCCACTTTGTCGAAGACATGCTTTCCGGCGCATGCACTGGTGACGTTGAAGACGATGCTCATGGTCCGGAACGCCATCAGGGCTTCATCAAACTCCGCTTCATAAGCCCATGCACCACCTTGTGGATCGGGACGACAGGTTTTTCCCTGTGCAAACAGCGATTGATAAAACTTTTCCATGGCGGCATGAATCTGGCTGGCTGCGTCCTTCGATATCCGTCCTCCTGGTTTCACTCTTATCTTCTCGGTATAGATGCGATTCATTGCGTCACGTGGACCGGTTTTCCTGTAGACGGAAATATCGAATTTTTGATCGTCGAGTTCGAGTTCTCGTGCTTGAGTGCAGGGACTAAGAATGGCCGCTCCCAGTGCGGCTGTTAACAGGAGCAATTTTTTCATGGTATCGCCTTTGATCCGATCAAATGCCATCTGCTTGATGACAATAGGTCAGGGAATAATGAATAGAGAGAGCAACCTTCCGCGGGTCCAGTTTGACTGGTAGACAGACCGCAGGCATTCATCTTCTGATTGGATATTCCTTTTGACATGCCGAATAAGGCCGCTGGAATAACGGCATGAGAAACAATCCCTCGTTCCTTATCAAGATGTGGAAAGCCGTAGTCTTGAAGTGGAAACTACAGAATTCTTTCAAGTCAGGTGTCAACAAGTGTCCATTCTGCTCAATCAGAATCTCGGCAGCATCTTCGCCAAGGACAAGAAGACTGCCCTTGGCGACTGCACCAGCCTCAAACAGCGACGGCGCATATTTTTTAACGATCTGATGACTTGAAATTGCCTTACCTGTTCTGATAGAGAAGTTCTTTACACTTTTCCCAAAATAAGGGATGCCACCGCAGGCCGCTTGGAAATCGAATACGATGCCCAGCACTCCATGGGCTGAATAGATCTTCTGATGGAGGAAGCGATAGCCCCATGGATGCCTGAATTCCGGCTCATGACAGCTGCGCGCCTCGGCATATACCGACGCATATCTCTCTTCGAGAGCTCTATTGATCCTAAGTACTTGAGTCTTTCCGATCGCGGCAGACTTTTTCAGGACCAACTTTTCAATATATAGACTGCGAAAAGGCTCTTCAAAACCAGTTTGACGGTATATTGATAGCGAATAGTCAATTCCCTCCCTTTCTTTGCTGAGGCCAGTTTCATGAAATATTAAGGTGACGAAGAGAACCAAGTGGCGGAAGAAAGGGCTCATTGCAAAACTCTCTTGATCCTTTGTGTAAAGTTTTTCCTGTCGGGAAGATTGGCTTTTTGTTCCCACGCCAAGGTTGCATTCCCGCCGTTTATCGCAAGGGTCACGCCGCGGACATCATCCATATCCATGGCTTCGATCGTCTTGTGCCTGAACAGCACGGCGTACCACGCTGCTGTATCAATACAGTTGAAATTCGTTTCAAGAATGCGGTCTGGATCCCTGATGAGCGGCGGACGTTTCTCTTTGTCACCTTTGCCGCCAGATTTTATGTTCCAGCCAAAATCAAAATCCAATCCCTTGGATAACCATCCGCGAAACGCCCAGTACTCGCCATAGTTGTAGCGTCCAGTCAATTGTTTGAATCCCCTCCCTTTGAATCGCGGCCCATCTCCAGGAGAAACATTGCCGAGTTGTTCGCTGTGTTCATAACCATGGCCGTCCGTCACTTCTAGCATATAGGTAAGACTCACCGACTCAACGGCTCCCTGCGCCAAGAAATGCGCCATCCGCAACCGACTGTTGAGCCCATACTTGAAACAGCACTTGTTGATCTCAGCGCGATACTTCTCCCGGAGTTCTTCTGAGGTGCCATGACTGATCGTGGCGGCAGCGAGAGAGCCCGTGGACGGATAAACCAATGCCAGCTCTTCCTTCGACAACCACATGCACTTCGCCAGATGCTCAATAAACTTGATCGGATGCACATGCCAAACTCCGCGCGCATCCGGCAATCCCGGCACCTTCTCCCAGAAGGTCTGGCGATCGATGTGTCGGATCAACTTCTGAAACTGCTCTGGCGTCAATTTCTGCGCACCGAAGTCCTCCCTGGTCACACGCTCATAGCGCTGAGCGATGCCCTGATTGCTCCACTCGGTGGGGGTGTCGGGTGACCACATGGCGGACCATTTCATCCTTGTCTGACTGCACAGTCTTCGTGTCGGTGCGCCCTTTCTGACTCTCCTGAATCAGGCGCTGCAGGCCCTCGTCGTCCATGAAGCCGTCAGCACTGAATTGACCATGCTCCTCAACCTTCCTGAAATCCTTCCAGTCAGCATCGCTGAGATACTTCACCGCACTTTTTTCCGCCCAGAAGATCTTGTTTGGATCCGGTTTGAAAATCTGGATCCAGAGTTTGCCTTCATATTGGCGCTCCTGGAATTCGCCGGCAATCAACCACGGTCTGCTCCACGGAACGATCAAAGTGCCAGCTTCCAATGTGTGGGCATTCGTGACAGGATTCTTGGCATAGCCGATGAGCCGCTTCCCTGTCGGCATGTAGGCCTTCCTCGCGGCTGTCTTTTTCTTGAGATCGGCAGGTACTTCTGTCTCCACGAACTGGTCCTTCTCGATCCACCAGTTCTTCTTGTCCTCGGTCTGAATATTGAGACACCCGCCTTTGTCTTTGTCCTTGTCTTTATCCTCCACCAGGATCAATGGCTTTTCGGGATCCACTTCCAGCTCATGCTTCACGAGCAGTTCGTCCAATACCCTGAGGCTGCCTGTCAGCCAGCATTTGCCCCAGATCGCCTGCATCGGGTTTTGAAGAAAACGAGGATCCTCAAAGAAGATTTCGAAATGAATACCCTGAGACGGTGTGGCCAGGTTGTCGGGAATGCTGCCGCAATAGCCCAGTACATCGCCGCGCTGCACACGCGAAAAGTCAGTCCCCAGTTGTATCTGGCCATCTGCCGCAGGCAGGACCGTCTCATCATGGGCTGGCTCCATGATTGGCCGACCTTGCTTGTCGATCAGCGGAGACTTGTTCTTCATGCGTGGCCTTTCGGGAATCCTCTTCTTCAGGAAATTGATGGCCTGCTCTCCCGATTTTTCCTTGACCTTGCTCCACGCTCGCAGATGCATGTAGAGCGAATAGAACACCAGCTTGCTGGTACCCAGTGAGGTCTGGCCAAGTTCCGTCTCATGCCTGAGCAAAATGAAGCTGCGCGAATAGCTGGCCTTCTCAAAGAGTTCATCTCCGGTATCGGTATCGTCATAGCGATAGGCCACCAGCTCGCCAGCAGCAATCGCGCGGATGGGCGTGTTGCGATCCGCCGGATGAAGGTGCACTCCGCCATGCCAGAATCGATTCTTCCCCATTGGATAAGAGCCGCTCAGAATTTCACTCTGGTGATAGAGCGCATCGGGGACGACACGCTGTTCCGCTCCGGCTACGTAGGGCAGACGAATGGGATAGGTAATGATCATGAGAGAGTCTCGCGTCGATCAGGCCGAAAAGAGAAACGCACCCGCGTTGTCAAATCCGCCCTGAGCAGGAATCACCAGTTGCGCATTCATTGATTTGGGTGAAGTGAATTCATGATTGGCGGCATGCACGATAAAGTCGCCACTGGTTCCGAACTCGACGCCATCGCCACTGAAGCGGGCGTAACTTCCACCACCATTGATGAGGATCTCTTCCTTCGCCGTGATCGTGATTTGCCCGGCTGTCTGCGTGATCTTGAGTTTGGCCAGCAGGTGGATGCTGTCGCTCAGTGCCTGCATGTCGATATTGCCCGCCGCCGCGATGAGTTTCATCCCGGCCCGGTGCACCAATAAGCGCAAGCTATTGCGCACACTGGCAAAGAAGCTGTTTCCGGCTGTAACGGCCACAGTGCCGCCGGTACTGACGACGGTATGTTCCGTGCTGGAAAGATGGGTGGATCCGTCCGTGCTGCCGGCGATGCCGACAGGGCTCGCCAGCACCAGTTGCGGCGTGGCGAACTCGGGAAAAGCTGCGCTCCCGGCAACGGAACCCTTTCCGGAGATGGCATTGTTCTGCTTATGCAGCGCAGCAGCCATGTCCGACAACTCCCCCGGCACCAGCGCACCGCATTGTTCGGCAAAGTCGGCGTGATGCTCCAAGGCTTGCTGTGCCAGCGCCAGACGTTGTGCCGTTTCGCCCAAATCCTTGGCCGGGCCTCCCGCATTGCGGCGTGCCTCGGTGGTAATGAGCATGCCGCGGCCAGCACGCGCCACACCCCACGCATTGGTGGCCAGCTCCCAGCCCTCTCCACGGGCCTCTTCCCGGCCCTGCGTCCGCTCTATGCGCACGATGTGACCCAGCGAGAGCTGACTGCATTGATGATCGGACTTCAACTGAACCTGCAGCTGTTCAGTCGTATCGTCGAGAATCAGATGATTGCCGCGTCCTCCCGGTGCATTTCCCGTGCCCGGCGCCAGCTCGCGGCTACGCAAGCCGGAAAGTGCCCGCTGCTCAGGCAAGGTCCAGGGCGGCATGTTCCAGCGATTGGCCACGGCAGCAAGAATGATCGGCCGGTCAGGGTCACCGGATAGCCAGTGCACGATGACTTCCGAGCCCACCCGGGGAATGGCCGCGCTCCCAAGCTCAGCACCAGCCCATGGCCCGGCAACCCGGATCCAGGCCGAACTGCGGTCATCGTTGCCACCGATCCGGTCCCAGTGAAACTGGACGCGCACCCGGCCATACTCGTCCGTATGAATGCTGTCCGGGCCGGAAGGACCTACGACGGTGGCCGTCTGCGGTGCCAGTATCCGCGTGTCTTCGCTGTTGAACTGGCGTCCTGGTCGCCAGGGGATGGAGCGACGTGTGCACGTGAGCCATTGCTCATAGCGGGAGCGCTCTGATGGTGCTCGCTGCAATACATTGTTGACTGCCTTGTGCTTCACGGAGAGGATCAGGAAGTCATCCTTGCCGGTGGCATCACTCCGGCCGTGCGGTCCGTGGTTGAAGTGATCAACCAGGCGAAAGTAACGACCCGGTTCGATGTAGCGGCAATTGCCTTCGCCTTGATAAGACTTGGCAATGGCCTCCACTTCTTCCATGCGCAGCTTGGCCATCTCGTATCCGGCATCGGCATTGCGGAATCCATAGGCACCGGCATATTCATACGACTCCACATGCGGCACGCATCCCTGCTGGTTCAGCGTGGGCGCATCGCGCCAGACCGGACGCGGATCCTTGAAGTTGAACGAACTCAAGGCCACGCTGGCCGGCATCATCTCGCGCGTGCATGCCCAGCGGTGTATGCCATCCTCCTCACTCGCCCCGCCCTGATCGTGAAAGCGCACCTCAGGACCACAATCAATGGGCAGGCAGCAGCTGGAATCGCTGGCGACGACGAGCGTATGTCCCTGTTCATCATGCCGATAGAAGTAATGCCAGCCTGCGGCTTCCCAGCGGCGGCACAAGTAATTGAAGTCGGTTTCGTTGAACTGGCAGGCATCGGTCATGGGCGGATCTTCGCCGCTGACCTGCCATTCCCACCGGGGATAAAAGGAATAATCCGAGAAGATGCTTTCACTCTGCTCCCGCAGAGTCTTGCCGTGGAAAAGATAGTTATCCTTGCGCAAAGCAAGGAATTTCAGCCAGGGACCTAGCCAGGCTTCATAGAGCGTCAGCGCGCCGTCCGAATGGAGGCGACGAAAGCCGAAGACATAACCGGAGAAATAGCGCAGGCTGCCATCGGATCGGACCATGGCCACATTGAGCAGCTTTCCCTGTATCTCCTTGAGGGACAGGCTGGGCTCATCCGACAGCAATTCGACCTTGAAGGAAAAATCACGGGAGAGACCTTCCTCGGCCTCAATCTGATGCACTGCGAAGCGAGCGGCAGGGGCATCCTGATGCGGAAAGTGCAGGCGCAGGAAGCGCCGATGCTCCTGGCTCTGCATCAGCCGGGTCAATGCTTGAAAGGTCTCGTGCATGCCTCCTCCTTGAAAGCCTCACCTGCGTTGGAACGAGATGAAAAGGAGGACGATGTTAGCCAGTCGGGATCCGCTGCGATAGCGAAGAAATCCTAGAATTGGCGCCTTAATGGGAGGTTGAAAAACGGGACAAGCCGACGTAATTATTAAGTAACTTTTGATGAAATTCTCATTTCTTTTGCTGCACTGACTGCTAGAAGAATTTCAGTACCACATCGCACTGCGATTTACCGTTCAAAACCACTGCCGGTCAGATGGCGCCTCCCGCAGCACCAACCGCAGGAGATGCACCATGACATCAGGAAAACTGCGTGAAATCCGGCTTGCGCTTCTCGAAGAAAGCCGTGAACGCTTCCTTGGCCTCGGGCGCGGTCAGCATGCGCGAGAAGTGCTCGATCTCGGCCACCATCTGCTGCTCGGTCGCGGTGACGCGATTCTTCTTCATCAACTGCTTGGTCACCCGGATCGAGGCCGCCGGCAACGCCGCCAGCTTGGCTGCCTGCTGCTGCGCATAGGGCAGCAACTCCTCCAGCGGCAGCACGCGGTTGACCACTCCCATCTGGCAGGCTTCGTCTGCGCCGAAGGCTTCGCCCAGCAACAGCTTCTCGGCCGCACGCTGGTAACCGGCGATATGCGGCAACAGCAGTGAAGACGCCGCCTCCGGGCACAAACCCAGTTGCGTGAAGGGCATCGAGAACTTGGCATTGTCGGCCGCATACACCAGGTCGCAATGCAGCAGCAGCGTGGTACCGATGCCCACGGCCACGCCGGAGACGGCGGCCACGATGGGCTTGCTGGCATGGCTGATCTGCCACAGGAACTGGAATACCGGCGCATCCTGGGTCTTGGGCGGATTCTTCAGGAAGTCTTCCAGGTCATTACCCGCCGAGAAGGATTTGGGCTTGCCGGTGAAGAGGATGGCGCGGACCGCATTGTCAGTCTCGGCCTCCTTCAAGGCATCGGCCAGCTGCTGATACATGGCCGCGGTGATGGCGTTCTTCTTGTCTTCGCGATCGAAGTGGATGGTCAGGATGCCATCGGCCTTGGTGAGCTGGATATCCATCTGCACAGTCTCCTTGAATGTTATAAATGATTTATAAGGTTCATGAAAAAAGCCGCACGGCATGCGCAGTGCGGCTTTTGCATCAGGCCTTGCGGGCGCGGATCAGACGCGTTCGAAGATGCCCGCCGCACCCATGCCGGTGCCCACGCACATGGTCACCATGCCGTACTTCAGGTTCTTGCGGCGCAGTGCATGGATGGTGGTGGCGGCACGGATCGCACCGGTGGCTCCCAGCGGGTGGCCCAGGGCAATCGCACCGCCCATGGGGTTGACCTTGCTCGGGTCCAGGCCCAGGTCGCCGATGACGGCCAGCGCTTGTGCCGCGAAGGCTTCGTTCAGTTCGATCCAGTCGATCTGGTCCTGGGTCAGGCCACCGGCCTTCAGGGCCGCAGGAATCGCTTCCTTCGGACCGATGCCCATGATCTCCGGCGGCACGCCGCGCACGGCGAAGGAGACGAAGCGCGCCAGCGGGGTCAGGTTGAACTGCTTGAGGATCTTTTCCGAAACGATGATCAGCGCGCCTGCGCCATCGGAGGTCTGCGAGCTGTTGCCGGCCGTGACGCTGCCCTTGGCGGCGAAGACGGGCTTCAGCTTGGCCAGCGCGGCCAGGTTGGAATCGGCGCGCGGACCTTCGTCCAGGGCGACGGTGCGGGTCTTGATGTCGATTGCGCCGGTGGCCAGGTTGGGGAAGCGCTCGACGATCTCGACCGAGGTCATCTCGTCGGCGAATTCACCGGCCTGCTGTGCGGCGATGGCCTTCTGGTGCGAGGCCAGCGAGAACTCGTCCTGCGCTTCACGCGAGACCTTCCACTGCTGCGCCACCTTCTCGGCGGTCAGGCCCATGCCATAGGCCATGCCGACGTTCTCATCCTTGAAGGCATTGATGTTGATGGAAGGATGGAAGCCCATCATCGGCACCATCGACATCGATTCCGCACCGGCGGCGATCATGACATCGGCCTCACCGACGCGGATGCGGTCAGCGGCCATGGCGATGGCGGTGATGCCGGAGGCGCAGTAACGGTTGATGGTGACGCCGCCGATGGTGTTGGGCAGGCCGGCCAGCAGCACGGCATTGCGCGCCATGTTGAGGCCCTGTGCGCCTTCGGGGAAGGAGCAGCCGACGATGGCGTCCTCGATCAGCTTGGGATCCAGGCCCGGCACCTGCGCCACGGCGGACTGGATGGCACGCACCAGCAGGTCATCCGGGCGGGTGTTCTTGAACATGCCACGCGGCGCCTTGCCGATGGGGGTGCGGGTGGCGGCGACGATGTAGGCGTCTTGCAGTTGTTTGCTCATTACCAAATCTCCTTGGACTCTCCCTCCCCTTCAAGGGGAGAGAGGTTTCATTAATTGCGCACAGGCTTGCCGGTTTGCATCATGCCCATGATGCGTTCCTGGGTCTTGGGGTGGTTGAGCAGCTCCATGAAGAACTTGCGCTCGATGTCGAGCAGCCATTGTTCATTAACGATGCTGCCCTCTTCCACTTCACCACCGGCAACGGTCTCGGCGATCATCTTGCCGAGCTTGAAGTCGTGGGCCGAGATGAAGCCGCCATCACGCATGTTGACCAGCTGCGCCATGATGGTGGCCAGGCCGTTGCGGCCGATCACCGGCACCTGCGGCGGCAGTTGCGGACGGTAGCCGGCATCGAACAGCGCGCGCGCCTCGACCTTGGCCACGTGCAGCAATTCATAGGGGTTGAAGACAATCACGTCATCCTCGCGCAGGTAACCCAGCTTGCGCGCTTCCAGTGCGGACTTGGAGACGTTGGCAGTGGCTGCCGCCAGCATGTATTCCTTCAGGAATTGCAGGATGTCGTTGCCCTTGGCTTCCTTGGCGGCGCGTACCGCGGCTTCCTTCAGGCCGCCACCGGCCGGGATCAGGCCCACGCCCACTTCCACCAGGCCGATGTAGGACTCGATGGAGACCACGCGCTTGGCGGTATGCAGCAGCAATTCGCAGCCACCGCCCAGCGCAAGGCCGGCGACCGCGGCGATTACCGGCACGCTGGCGTACTTCAGGCGCTGGTGCGCCTGCTGCAGCTGGTGCACCACCGGCTCGATGGCCTTGACGCCACCGGACATGAACAGCGGCAGCATCGACTGCAGGTCGGCACCGGCCGAGAAGGCACCGCCTTCGGCTGCATCCGGATGCCAGATCACCAGGCCCTTGAAGTTCTGTTCGGCTTCGGTGACAGCCTTGTTCATGCCATCGATCACGCCTTGGCCGATCACGTGCATCTTGGTCTTGAAGGACAGGATCAGCACATCGTCGTTCTGGTGCCAGATGCGCACCGATTCGTCTTCGAAGAAGGTGGTACCGGCGCTCTTGCCATCGGCCGCACCCTCGCCCACCAGCGGGGCACGGAAGGCCTGGCGCTGGTAGACCGGCAGCTCGGAACGGGCCACGTCGGCCTTCTTGGAGGGCGACCAGGAGCCCTTCTCCGAATGCACGCCGTCACGGCCATCGAAGACCCAGTCGGGCAGCGGTGCGGTGGAGAGTGCCTTGCCGGCTTCGATGTCTTCCTTGACCCATTGCGCGATCTGCTTCCAGCCAGACGCCTGCCAGGTCTCGAAGGGACCGACGCTCCAGCCGAAGCCCCAGCGCATGGCGAAGTCGAGGTCACGGGCGTTGTCGGCCACCGATTCCAGGTGCA
This sequence comes from Herbaspirillum sp. UBA812, assembly GCF_002296545.1. Lineage (NCBI taxonomy): Bacteria > Pseudomonadati > Pseudomonadota > Betaproteobacteria > Burkholderiales > Oxalobacteraceae > Herbaspirillum > Herbaspirillum sp. UBA812. The sequence continues at coordinate 22,453 of NZ_DBIC01000185.1, forward strand.
CGGCGATGTAGTGGAAGGCATCGCGGAAGATGGCCCACAGGAACTGGCCTTGCGGATTGGTCGAATCATGCAGCGCCTTCATGCGCTTGACCGGATCCTTTTCCTTGAGGATGCGGGCGATGATGTCATCGGCCTTGGCACCGCCCGGGACGTAGTCGCCCTTGGCCGGATCGATGCGCAGGATGTCCTTGCCCACCTTCTTGTAGAAACCGGCACCGCTCTTCTGGCCCAGCGCGCCCTGCTCGACCAGCTTGGCCAGCAGCGGCGGGGTGGCATAGGAGGAGAAGAAGGGATCGTCCTTCAGGTTGTCCTGCATGGTCCGGATGACATGGCCCATGGTATCCAGGCCCACCACGTCGGCGGTACGGAAGGTGCCGGACTTGGCACGGCCCAGCTTGGCACCGGTCAGGTCATCGACCACATCGACCGAGAGGCCATACTTCTCGGCTTCGATGATGGTGGCCAGGATGCCGAACACGCCCACGCGGTTGGCCACGAAGTTGGGGGTGTCGAAGGCACGCACCACGCCCTTGCCCAGGGTGGTGGTGAGGAAGGCTTCGAGCTGATCGAGGATGTGCGGTTCGGTCGATTGGGTCGGGATCAGTTCGACCAGGTGCATGTAGCGCGGCGGGTTGAAGAAGTGCACGCCGCAGAAGCGCGCTTTCAGGCCCGCATCGAACCCTTCGGAGAGGGCATTGATCGACAGGCCCGAGGTGTTGGAGGCGAAGATCGCCTTGGGGCCGATGTGCGGGGCGACCTTCTTGTAGAGGTCGTGCTTCCAGTCCATGCGCTCGGCGATGGCTTCGATGATGAGGTCGCAGCCTTCCAGCACGGCCAGGTCATCCTCGTAGTTGGCGACCTGGATCAGGGCCGCGTCATCCTTGTTGCCCAGCGGCGCCGGGCTCAGTTTCTTGAGGTTCTCGATGGCGCGTTGCACGATGCCGTTCTTCGGGCCTTCCTTGGCCGGCAGGTCGAACAGCACGACCGGCACGCGGGCATTGATGCAGTGGGCGGCAATCTGGGCCCCCATGACGCCCGCGCCGAGCACGGCCACTTTTTTGACGATGAAATTGGACACGCAAATCTCCTTTGCTGGTGCTGCAAACATGAAACATGAATTCGGGCCTGGCAAGGTGCTGCGCCGCTGGGACGAGCGCTCACTGTACGCTCTTTATCCCGGGTGCGGCGGCTCACAGCATGCCCTGCCGCAGTGACGCCCGCGTGACGCCGTCACGGGCCGCATTGCGTTGGATCAACGCCGCGTGCAGGCATGCAGCCCGCGCGCGGCGTGGTGTTGCGATCAGAACAGTTCTGCGTCCAGCGCCATCAGGTTGGCCGCACCCGAACGGGCCTGGCGAATCAGCATCGCGGTTTCCGGCAGCAGGCGCGCGAAGTAGAAGCGCGCCGTGGCCAGCTTGGCGGTGTAGAAAGCGTCGCCGCTGTCCTGCTTTTCCAGCGCGATCTTGGCCATGCGGGCGAACAGGTAGGAGAACACCAGGTGGCCCACCACGCGCAGGTAGGGCACTGCAGCCGCACCGGCTTCATCCTGGTTGGCGAAGGATTTCATGCCGATTTCCATGGTCAGCTTGGTCACCTTGTCGCCGATGTCGGCCAGCGGGGTGATGAACTCGGACATGGACTCATCGGTACCGTGCTCTTCCACGAAGGCCTGGATCTGCGCGCCGAATTTCTTCAGCTTGGCACCGTTGTCCATCAAGATCTTGCGGCCCAGCAGGTCCAGCGACTGGATGGTGTTGGTTCCTTCATAAATCATGTTGATGCGGGCATCGCGCACGTATTGCTCCATGCCCCACTCGGCGATGTAGCCGTGTCCGCCGTAGACCTGCAGGCACTCGGAAGTGGCCATCCAGGCATTGTCGGTCAGGAAGGCTTTCACCACCGGGGTCAGCAGGGCCACGATGTCGGCACTGTCCTTGCGCACCTGCTCATCGGGGTGGGTCAGTTCCTTGTCCAGCTCCAGCGCCACATACGAAGTGAAGGCGCGGCCACCTTCGGCGAAAGCCTTGGCCGTCAGCAACATGCGGCGCACGTCCGGGTGCACGATGATCGGGTCAGCCGGCTTGTCGGCGGCCTTGATGCCGGACAGGCTGCGCATCTGCAGGCGGTCCTTGGCGTAGACCAGGGCGTTCTGGTAGGCCACTTCGGTCAGGCCCAGGCCTTGCATGCCCACGCCCAGGCGGGCTGCGTTCATGAACACGAACATGGCCTGCAGGCCCTTGTGCGGCTGGCCGATCAGCCAGCCGGTGGCGCCGTCCAGGTTCATCTGGCAGGTAGCGTTGCCGTGGATGCCCATCTTCTCTTCGATGGCACCGCAGAAGATCGGGTTGCGCGCACCCAGCGAGCCATCGGCATTGGGCAGGAACTTGGGAACCAGGAAAAGTGAAATCCCCTTCGAACCTTCCGGCGCATCGGGCAAACGGGCCAGGACCAGGTGAACGATATTGGCGGACACGTCGTTTTCACCGGCGGAGATGAAAATCTTGTTGCCGGTGATCTTGTAGGAGCCATCGGCCTGCGGCTCGGCCTTGCTGCGCAGGAGGCCCAGGTCGGTGCCGCAATGGGCTTCGGTCAGGCACATGGTGCCGGTCCATTCGCCCGAGACCAGCTTGGGCAGGTAGAGCTGCTTCTGTTCGTCCGAACCGTGCGCATGCAGGCACTCGTAGGCACCGTGCGACAGGCCGGGGTACATGGTCCAGGCCTGGTTGGACGAGTTCAGCATCTCGTAGAAGGAATTGTTTATCGTCAGCGGCAGACCCTGGCCGCCAAAGTCCGGATCACAGGACAACGCCGCCCAGCCGGCTTCGACGTATTGCTTGTAGGCTTCCTTGAAACCCTTGGGCGTGGTCACGGCCTTGCTCTCGCGATCGAAATGGCAACCCTCGCGGTCACCCGAATGGTTCAGCGGGAACAGGACCTGCGAGGCGAACTTGCCGCCCTCTTCCAGCACCTGGTCCACCAGTTCGCGGTTGGTGTCGGCGTGGGGCGGCAGTTCCTTGAACACTTCCTCGACATTGAGCAGCTCGTGCAGCACGAATTGCATGTCGCGCAAGGGGGCGTTGTATTGGGGCATGAATGTCTCCGGACGGGTTACGCTGCCTTCCTGGCAGCCGATTTGGAATTCTTGGGGGCGCTGGTACTGGCGCTGTCGCTGCCCTGCGGGCGGTAGCTGTCGATGAGGCGGCGGAAGCTGGCCTCGGCACGTTCGACGCTGCCGGGGATGTGCAGGAAGCGCGCATCGTGATGCAGGGCCAGGATCAGGCCATACATTTCATAGACCATCTGGCTGACCTCGATGTCGGTGCGCAGGTGGCCGGCTTCCATGGCCTGCTTGATGCAGCGTTCCAGCGCATCGCGCCAGGCCTGGACCATGGCAACCAGGTGATCGCGGATGGCGCCCGGGCGGTCGTCATACTCAACCGCGCCGCTGATGTAGATGCAGCCCAGGGCGATTTCCACCGTGACCTGCTTGATCCAGCGCGCGAACATGCCTTCCAGGCGCGGCAGGCCGCGCGGCTCCTTGATGGAGGGATAGAACACGTCCTGCTCGAAGCGGTTGTGGTACAGGCGCACGACCTCGATCTGCAGGTCCTCGCGCGAGCCGAAATGGGCGAAGACGCCGGACTTGCTCATCTTCATCTTCTCGGCCAGGAGGCCAATGGTGAGCCCTTCCAGGCCATCACGGCTGGCCAGCTCCAGCGCCACATCCAGGATGGCAGCGCGGGTCTGCTCGCCCTTGCGCAGGAACTTGGGCCGGGCGGGCGCGGTGGTCACCTTGCTTGTCTCAGTCATCGTTGTCTCTTTGATATCCGCCGCAGGCGGCGACGGGAAGGAACCGGTTCGACGGGCGCGGCTCGGGGTCCGCTGTCTTGTGCCCTGGATAACCCGGCATGAATTTATCTTCATGCAGAATTTATTCGAACGATCGTACTATTATTCATCGCGCCGCAAATGTCAAACAAAAAATCGGGCTGTCTTGCGGTATGGATTTTTGCCGGGCGGCAAGCCTTCAGGCGGATTCGGAAGGGGGGCTGGCGGCACCCAGCAGGTCGTGGGCATCGAGCAGGGCGTAGACGATGGTGGGGTTGTTTTCCAGGCACTTGCGGATGGCCGCCGGGATGGTGTCGCGCGTCTTGCGGCACAGGCCTGGCTGCTCGGCCAGGTGGATCTGCAGGCCGCGCACGGTGCGCACCTCGTTGGCACCGGGGCTGATATGCAGGTGGATGCCGAGGTTCTTGCGCATGAGGCTGCCCACATGCAGCAGCTCGTCGTAGGTGCTGACGCGGGTGATGCGTTCGATCAGGCGTTTTTCTTCTTCACGGGTGAGCCAGAGCACGCGGGCTTCCGGCGCGTGCAGGCATTCCAGCAGCGCCTCACGCTGGCAATCGCAGGCACCGGGCGGGCACTCCTTGCGCAGGGGCCGGGCCACGGGGACGGACTGCATCGATTCGGAAGAGACCACCTGAGACATCTGCACCTTTGCACCTGGGTTGGAGAAAAGACAGGCCGGGGAAAACGGCCTTCATCTTACAACGAGCCAGCGCTGCGGCGGGATCAGGATGAGGACCGGTCCAGCAGGCGGCGGTCACGCTTGGTCGGGCGCCCCTTGATCTCGGCCGAGGGTTCGCGGAAGAGGCGATGGCGTTCGGCCAGCGCGGCACGGCGCGTGATGCTCTCTTCGGTTTCCTGATAGAGGGTGGCGGCGATGGCGGCCGAGCCGCGCTTGTCGGCGATGCCGGTGACCAGCACTTCCCATTCGGTGGAACCGTTGTCGATGTCCAGGCGGTCGCCGTTCCTGACGTTGTGGGCGGGCTTGGTGCGCTCGCCGTTGAGCTTGATGCGGCCGCGCTCCACGGCTTCGGTGGCCTGAGACCGCGTCTTGAAGAAGCGTGCGGCCCAGCACCATTTGTCGATGCGGGTGGTGTCCATGTCGGGATGAGAAGTGGTCAGTGATGCCTAGTGAGTAGCGGTAATTATCGATATTTTTTGAATCATTTGCTCAAGAAAATCGGGATTCACTTCCTTTCTTTGGTGAATCTCTGCCCTGGTGGATCAGCCTCACTATGCTGGCCAGTTTTTGTGGCCACGCTTGTCGCTGCCGTCCATTCCGCCATGACAGATCAATTCCAGACCATCGCTGCGACATTTGCCGGCGCCGTACTCTCGCAGCAACACCGTCCCCTCAGGCTGCGCTGGCGGGCGCAGGAAGCTCATTTCGCGCAATGGCTGCTGGTGCAGCGGGTCGACATCGAAGAAGCTTGTCTGGAAGGAATGCAGGCGAAGCTGACCTGCGTGTCCAGCGATCCTGAACTGCCGCTGCAGGCCCTGCTCGGACAGCCGCTGGGCATCGAGATGGTGACTGACCGAGGCGGTCTGCATCACACCAACGGGATCATCACCGAGGCGCGCGCCGGCCAGGCCGACGGTGCGCTGCGGGTCTACCAGCTCACGCTCAAGGACGCGCTGTCGATCATGGAGGAGCGCATCAACACCCGCGTCTTCCGTCAGCTGAGCGTGCCGCGCATCCTGGAGATCATGCTCGGTGAATGGCGTCAGCGCAGCCCCGCACTGGCGACGGCATTTCACTTCGATCTGGATGGCCTGGAAGATCGCCGTTATCCGATGCGCGAGATCAGCCATCAGTTCAACGAATCCGATGCGCACTTCATCAGGCGGCTCTGTCGGCGCGAGGGCATTGCCTGGTATGTGGCCAGCCCCCAGCCGGCTGCCGATACCGGCAGGACAGAGGATGCAGACGTTCCAATGCATACGCTGGTGTTCTCCGATCAGTCCGCCCTGCTGCCCCGGGCCCTTGCCGGTACGGTGCGTTACCACCGCGAGGGTGCCACCGAGGAGCGCGACACCATCAGCGCATGGAGCCGCCAGCGCAGCCTGGTGCCGGGTCGTGTATGGCGCGGCAGCTGGGACTACAAGGCGG
>NZ_DBIC01000185.1:28701-34143 GCF_002296545.1 Herbaspirillum sp. UBA812
GGACTACAGGGCGGTGCGCGTCGAGGAGGCCGCCAGCCACAGCGCGATTGACCAGGGCGATACCGGCCGGGCATTGGCGGCCATCCTGAATGACGGGTTGATCGAGGCCCCTCACGCTGCGGATGGCCAGCAAGATCACTTGCGCCTAGCCGATGCCCGCATGCTGGCGCACGAGGGCCGCAGCGAATCCTTCGAGGCCAGTGGTACGGTGCGCGATCTGGCCGTGGGGCACTGGTTCGAGCTGGAAGGGCATCCGGACATGCACGGCCAAGATCGCACCTTGCGTGAATTCATCGTGACCTCCTTGCGGCAGCAAGCCGAAAACAATTTCCCCAAAGCGTTGCAGGATGCGATCGACCGCCTGCTGCCCGCCTCCACCTGGCAAGCCGATGTGCAGGGCGCAGCGGACATGCGCTACCGCAACCAGCTCAGCTGCCGCCGCCGCAGCGCGCCGCTGGCACCGCATTACGATCCCCGGCTGCATCTGCCGGCCGTGCATCCGGTCACCGCACTGGTAGTCGGGCCTGCCAACGAGGAGGTGTACTGCGACGAACTGGGCCGCATCAAGGTGCAACTGCAGGGCTTGCATGCGCAAGACCATGTCCATGCGCAAGGTGCGGGCACCAGCGGGCAGGAACGGGATAGCGCATTTGTGCGGGTATCGAGCGCCTGGGCCGGGGCAGGCTATGGGCACGATGCGGTGCCGCGGGTCGGCATGGAAGTGCTGATCGATTTTCTTGGGGGAGATCCGGACAAGATGTTCGTCGCCGGTGTCCTGCACAACGGCATCAACCATCCGGCGCGCTTCAGCCACAACGGCGGCTTGCCCGGCAATCGCTTCCTCTCGGGGATCAAGAGCAAGGAGATCGAAGGCGTCCGCTACAACCAGCTGCGGCTGGATGACACGCCCGGACAGATCAGCACGCAACTGGCCAGCGAGCACCAGCACAGCCAGATCAATCTGGGTTATCTCACCGAGCCGCGTCACGACGGGCAGGGAGATGATCGTGGCGAGGGACTGGAGGCGCGCACGGATGGGCATGGCGTCCTGCGTGGGGCCAAAGGCATCCTCATTACGGCACAAGCACAGGACCGGGGGCGCGGCCGCATGCTGGAGCGCGAGGCCCTGCTGGACACCCTGCACAGTCTGGAGGAACTGGCGCAGCGCCTGAGCCAGGATGCCGCCAGGTACCACGCAGAAGTGACCGATCTGGCGCAGCTGGAGCGCATCAGGAAGCAGCTGCAGGCATGGGACACGAGCGAAGCGGCCGGCGGCACGAGGCACGCTGCGGCACCCATGGTCGCCCTCGACGCACCGGCCGGCGTGAGCGTGACGAGCCAGGACACCATGGTGCTGGGCGCGTCCCGGCATATCGACCTGGTCAGCCGGGACAATACCCAGCTCAATGCCGGACGCAAATTGCTGATGCGGGCAGGAGAAATGTTCGCTGCCTTTGCCGGCAAGCACATGAAGCTGATCAGCGGCAAGGGCAGTGTCAAGGTGCAGGCGCACGAAGAACACGTCGAGCTTCAGGCTGCACGACGCATCCTGCTGGAGGCCAGCGAAGAGATCATCCTGCAGGCCCCGAAGATCAGCATCCGTTCGCGCGATGACACGCAAATCCATGGCGGCGGCAGCTTCAGCCGCTGGAATGCCAGCCTCATCGAACACGGCACCAGCGGACAGTGGCGGCAACAGGCTGCTGAACACAATGTGCTGGGTCCGGCCAATTGTCCGCCGCCGGAGATAGCGCCACCGCCTACCTTTGAAGAACTGCAACAGAGCGCCAGCTTGATGGTCCGCCTGCGCAGTCATGTGCGTGATGGAAGGCCGCTGGCACACCAACCCTATACGCTCTTCAAGCAGGGGACGCAGATCGCCGTGGGCGTCACTGACGCCGCCGGGCGATTACGAATCGAAGGCCATCAGCCGGGCGACGACAGCTACTCGGTCAAGCTCCCCAATGGCTACTGCTTTGATTTACCGGTCCACGAACAGGTCAGCGCACTGGACCAACAACTGGCGGCCTCGGGCTACCGCAGTACTGAAGCGGACGCAGAAAGCCGCCTGCGCCATGCAGGCGCCTGAACCCATTCCCTTTCTGGATCATCGCCATGACACAGACCTACCACCCAGGCAGCGTCCCCATCGACCTGCGCAAACGTAGTGCTACCGCAACGGCACAATGGCTGCTGGAACGCGCAGAAGACAGCAACTCTCCGATCTATCACGCCAACCAGCTAGAAATATTGATCTGTGGCGAAGAAGGCTTTTCCCGTATCTTGCAGGACATCCGGCGGGCCAAGCACAGTGTGGAAATCATTTGCTGGGGCTTCGATCCCGCCATGGAACTGGAACGCACGGGCGATACCTGGCCTCGGGGTCCGACCTGGGGGGATTTGCTCAGGGAGGTCGCGGCCGGCAAGTACAACAACGGCAAGCCGGTTCAGGTGCGGGTGCTGTGCTGGCGTGATGGACTGGTCTCCGCTCTGGCGAGAAATACACCGGGCTACGGGATGTTCCAAGCGGAGCAGGTCAAGCGCATCCGGCATCACGAGCGCCTCTCCGGAAAACCACATGAAGCCGGGATGACGCCACAGGAGCGCCGCGACTACTTCAACGCATTGTGGTTCTTTGATGCGACCCACGGCACCCATTCTCATCTCAGCTTCAAGGTCCGCGCGGGCGACAGCGACAAGGTGCGCGAAAGCCTTTCGAAAGAAAGCAAGAAGATCTTCCCGCGGATGGAAGCTATCTCCTTCATGGAAGCATCGACTGCGCATCAAAAAACGATACTGATCGACTATGACCATGCGCACGGTAAGCACGCGGTTGGTTACGTCATGGGCTTGAACAGCGTCACCGATTACTGGGATACCAGAAAACACCTGTTTCATGATCCACGCCGAGGTAAATCATGGGAAGGCGGTGGAGACAATCTCCCGGGCCTGAAGCCATTTCAGGATTATGCGTGCCGTATTGTCGGCGAGGTACTCATCTGCGTGAGCAAGAACTTTGTCGATGCCTGGAATCGGGTCGCCGCTCCCGGTCAGACAATCCAGCGCGTGCATGATCTGCGCTCACCGCCTGCTGGTCTGAAGGCAAGCGCGGGCAAGGCCGCTCACCGCGCGCAGATCGTGCGCACCCAGCCGGAGGAAGGTGACAAAACCATCCAGCGCCTGTATCGGCAAGCGACCAGTTTTGCTTCCAACTACATCTACATCGAAAACCAGTATTTCCAGTACACCGAATGGGCCAGGTATCTCAAGCAAATGCGGCGCAACTTCATTGCTGCGTGGAAGGAAGCGGGACAGCCATTGAAGGCCCTTCCGGATCTGCATGTCTTCATCGTCATCCCCACACCCGAACGGGTACAGATGGTCCCGGCCACGCATGAAACACTCAAGCTGCTCGGGCTGGGAACTTCGATGCCTGATCAGGACAAGATGTTCGAAGAGCAGCAACAGGTCCGTCAGAAACAACAACAGAGGGAGATTGAAAGGGTCAGCCTCAAAGAGACGGGTAATGGTACGCCACCGGAGCTTGTACGAACGCCCAAGCCCCCGCCGGGACAACAGGAACCCTACGGCAATGCCGAGATCGCCGAGGAATTGGAGGCATTGGGTATCAAGACGCTGGCAGCCAGCCTTTGGACCTACGACCATACCGGGAGAAGCACGGGCGACAAATATCGCGAGATCTACATTCACAGCAAGTTGATGATCATCGACGATGCCTTCTTCACCTTGGGCAGCGCCAATCTCAATCTGCGCAGCATGGCAGTGGATGCTGAAATCAATATCGGATGTGATGATCCGTTGTTGAGCGAGAAACTGCGGAGGGAGGTTTTTTCTATGCACTCCGGAAGCGCTGCTTCATGCGACGGCGGCAACGGAACTTCATCGTCAATTCAATCTGCATTTGAAGCTTGGCAGGAATTGTTGCGAGTTAACCGGAATAAGAAAGCTTCACGGAAACCCTTAACAGGCTTCTTGTTGCCATTTTCTGATGTACGCACTTCCTCGATCCGACTGGCATGAACAACGAACCTACTCCAAAAGCATTTCCCGGCAAGGGCATTCTCAAGACAGTTTCGCTCGCCATTACTCTTTCTCTTTTCTTGAATTCCTGCATGAACTTCCTTCCCCGCAACATGCCCCTGGCGGCATTCGATCCACACATGAAAATATGGACGTGCCGATACGAAAAACCTGCAGAACCTCAACTCGATGCACAAGCCGAGCAATGGTTCAGAGAAGGTTTGGCGTTAACCAGCTTTGACCTTTGGCCTGATGATCGTCAATTCAATAAGGCGGCGGCTCTCTGGACCAAGGCGGCCGAAAAAGAGCATTGGAAAGCCATGCTCAACCTGGCAAGTCTTTATGTTGAGGGAAAAGGTGTTACGCGGGACACCGAGCGCGCTGTTCAACTTGTTGAGGAGGCTATGCGCAAAGGAGTGCCGAAGGCCTTCGATCTGATGGGGACTTACCACATCAATGGAACAGGCGTTAAACAAGATGCGACAAGGGCTTATGCATTCTGGATCCTCGCGGCCGAGATGGGAGATGCTGATGCTCAGGCTTACCTGGGGGCAAAGCTCATGGCGGCATACGATGACCCCAAGGGAACATTCTGGGGCAATTCAGTCATTGGAAGAAAAATGCTGGAATGTTCCTACGCACAAGAAAACGGTAATGGCGCGTCCGAACTGGGATTGCGTATCGCACTCCCTGAAGAACTGGAACGCTCGCTGAAGGTTTATCACGACGGCGTGAAATTCGGGAGCGAAATGAGTGCCATCCATATGGCGGTAGAGTTTCGAGGAGGTCTCGAATCTGGCGGTCCGAGACCGGATCCCGATCGTGCTGAACGCTACTCTGCCATCGGCGACATGCTCCACCTCAACCCGGACCTGCGCCTCCCCAACCTGGATAAAGTCCTCCCCCTGCCTCCCGCCATCCTCCCCTATTGGGACGGCGACAAACAATCCCTGATCGACGGTGCCAAGCCCGTCAAGACAGCCTCGCTGGCGGACATCAAACCCTCCCCCGCTTCACTGCGCCAGGGCCGCGCGCACATCCCCGACGGCTTTGTCCTCCCTGACGAGCCACAAGGTGGCCCTCTGATCCAGCATCCAAACACCAATGCCGTCATCAGCGGTTATTGGATCGCCCAATTAGTCAAACCGTACACCCCCCGCCAAGTCGCCTGGAATAACGCTCAGGTACCCATGCACTATGAGCAGGGCGAATCCTTCACTCCCCCTGACGACATCACAAAAGAGTCTGGCGTTCTTCGTTTCCGCTATCTCGGCATACCGGTTCCCAAAGCGCCAGCTGCCGGACATGTCCCAGACTGGCGGGTGCCGCAAGGCGTGCTGCGCGAAGTCCCCTCTCCGTCACGTGACCTGCGCTCTACCGGCCTGCTACCCGCACCCGCCA
>NZ_DBIC01000030.1:0-559 GCF_002296545.1 Herbaspirillum sp. UBA812
GTATCGGCTTCGGGGGTGGCCATGAGGTCGAGGATCTCGGTGTCGCTCATTTCCATGCCGTCGTTTTGGCGAACACCTTCAGTACCGGCCGCGTCAGGTCCTGCGCATTCTGGCGGATCACGAAGCCGGAGCGGCCGGATTCCAGCTTGACGATGGAACCCACCGGATAGATGCCGAGGGTCTTGACGAAGGCCAGGAACATGGCGCGGTCGAAGTGGCCGGTCCAGGACGCCATGCTGGAAATCGCCTCGGCCGGGTCCCAGGCACGCTTGTAGGGACGGTCCGAGGTGAGCGCGTCATACACGTCGCAGATCGCCGCCATGCGCGCATACAGGCTGATCTGGCCACTGCGCAGCAGTTCCGGATAGCCGTGGCCATCCATCTTCTCGTGATGGTGCAGGCAGACATCGCGCGCGTAATCGGGCACGTTGGGGTCCTGGCTCAGGTATTTGTAGCCCAGCTCGGGGTGCTTCTTGATCTGGGTGAATTCTTCGTCGGTCAGCTTGCCCGGCTTGTTGAGCAGTTCATGCGGCAGGAAGGCCTTGCCCACATCGTGCAG
>NZ_DBIC01000030.1:829-2811 GCF_002296545.1 Herbaspirillum sp. UBA812
GAAGGCCTTGCCCACATCGTGCAGGAAGCCGCCCAGGCCGGCTTCGCGGCAGGCCTTCTCATCCAGGCCCAGGGTGCGGCCCAGGGCCACCATCAGGGCGCAGACCGCCACCGAGTGCAGGTAGGTATATTCATCGGCCAGCTTCAGGCGCAGCACGCTGAGCGTGCCATTCGGGCTTTGCAGGACGGCACCGGCAATTTCTTCCACCACCGTGACGCAGCGCTCCATGTCCAGCGCCTTGCCCAGCCGGGCTTCGCTGAACATGGCCTTGGTCGCCTTCTTGGCGTTCTCGCGCAGGGCTTCGGCTTCCATCAGGGTGGTGTCGATGTCGGGACCGGGCGGCAGTTCGGGGCTCGGCTCGGCGGGCGCTGCGGCTTCATCCGGCCCGGCCTCGGCAGCCGCTTCGGCCACATCCAGGCCGCGCTCCGGATCGATCCAGCAGTGCTCGATGCCGCTGCCATGCGCCTGCCTGAGGTCGGCTTCGTTCTTGAGCAGGAACTTGTTCTTCCAGAACGGATGGTCCAGCCAGGCCGCTTCGAAGCCGCAGAAATACATCCCGAGGACCAGATCCTCCGTTTTAATTTTTTTCAACATTTCTCGTACATATTTCCGGCGCACCGGGGAACGGGTTGGCGTGGCATCCCTGGGCCGCAGGCGGTGGAGCGCCGAGGGCAGTGCGGTCAGGATTGCCGGTCGTTAATGATCTCATATGCATGACCATATGTGAAAGATTCTGCTTGTTGCAATTTCGCTAATTTCGCCCCGGGCGGGCCGCTCAGACCACCGCCGGCTTGATCAGCGGCTGCTCGGCGAGGGTGCTGCGGATCAGGCCCAGGGCGTGCTGCAGGTCGCTGCGACTGGCGATGCCGCCGATGCACACCCGCACCGCCTGCAGCGGGGCCGCTGTCACGGAGAAGGCGTCCACGCCCACCACGGCCACGCCGTTGCTGCGCATCTGCGCCGAAAAGCTGCTGGCCTGCCAGCCGCCGGGCAGCTTGAGCCACAGATGGAAGGCCTCCGCTTCCGAGGCATAGCTGTGCTCGGGGAGGATGCGGGCCACGATTTTCTGCCGCGCCATCGATTCCTTGCGGATGTTGGCCAGCGCCAGGTCGGCCACACCGTCGCGGATCCAGTGCGTGGCGAGGGTCGAGGTGAGTGGCGAGGCCATCACCGTGGTGGCGCGCAGGGCTGCGGTCAGGCGCGCAGCAGCGGCAGCGTCGGGGGCCACCATGTAGGCAATGCGCAGGCCCGCGCCTACGCTTTTGGCCAGGCCGGTCACATAGTAGGTCAGTTCGCTGCCGATGCTGGCGATGGCCGGTGGCGCTGCGCGTGGCAGGAACCCATAGGCGTCATCCTCGATGATGGCCACTTCATAGTGGCGCGCAATGTCCACCAGCGCCTGGCGGCGTGACAGCGAGGTGGTGCAGGTGGTCGGATTGAGCAGGGTGGGATTGCAGTACAGCGCCTTGGGCGCATATTGCGCGCAGGCACCGGCGAAGGCCACGGCATCGATGCCTTCGTTGTCCATCGGCAAGCCGACCAGCTTGATGTTGAGATGGCCGGCCAGCGCCCGCAGGCCGGGATAGGTCACGTCCTCGCAACAGAGCACGCCGCCCGGCCCGACCAGCATGGTCAGGATGGCCAGCAGCGCACATTGTGCGCCCGGCGTCACCAGCACCCGTTCCGGTTCCACTACCAGCGCGCGCCGGCGCAGCCAGAGCGCGCCGGCCTCACGATCCTCAGTCGAGCCGCCGAAATCCTGATAGCGCAGCAGATCACGCAGGCGCCCGTTGACCTTGTTCCAGCCCGCCTGCATCAATTCCATCAGCTCCGGCGACTCCGGCTCGGGCGGCATGTTCATCGACATGTCGACGTTGGGCCGGCCTTCGGTCACGCGCGGAATGCGCGGCCGGCGCTTGCCGCAGACGAAGGCGCCTCGTCCCACTACCGAATCCACCAGGCCGCGCCCAGGCGCTTCCGAA
>NZ_DBIC01000213.1:0-3165 GCF_002296545.1 Herbaspirillum sp. UBA812
CGCTGGTCCGGGCATCAGGCCGCATTCCCGTTCTACCCGTATGACCTCAACAAGGACCTGGCCGCGCTGACCGAATTGATTCAGCGCGAGAAGCCCGCCATCGTGGTCAACTTCGCCGCGCAAAGCATGGTCGCCGAAAGCTGGAAGAATCCGGAACACTGGTTCGAGACCAACGTCATGGCGACCATCCGCCTGCACGAAGTGCTGCGCCAGTGCGACTTCCTGGACAAGTACGTGCACATCACCACACCCGAGGTGTATGGCAGTACCGATGGCTTCATCAAGGAAGACACGCCGTTCAACCCGAGCACCCCGTATGCGGTGTCCCGCGCGGCGGCCGACATGAGCCTGAAGACCTACTTCGATGCCTACGGTTTCCCGGTAGTGTTCACCCGCGCCGCCAACGTCTACGGTCCGGGCCAGCAGTTGTATCGCATCATTCCGCGCACCATCCTCTCGGTGCTGACCGGGAAGAAACTGCAGCTGCATGGCGGTGGACTCTCGCGCCGCTCCTTCATCCACATGCGCGATGTATCGAGCGCCACCCATGCCATCGCCACGCGCGGTATCAATGGCCAGACCTACCACATCTCCACCGACGAGATCGTCAGCGTGCGCGAACTGGTCGAGCGCATCTGCGCCAAGCTGGACGTGGATTTTGCGGCCAACGTCGAGATCGTCGGCGAGCGCCTGGGCAAGGATGCCGCCTACATGTTGGATAGCAGCAAGCTGCGCCAGAGCCTGGACTGGAACGTGAAAGTCTCGCTCGACGAAGGACTGGATGAATGCGTCAGCTGGGTCCGGCAGAACCTGGACGCCATGCAGACCATGGAATGGAACTACGTCCACAAGCCCTGAGCCGCACTGAGTGCAGCCTCGGCGAATGCCGCATCGTTTTGCTGCCCGTTTGAAAGAACGGGCATTGCTTTTGGATAGATCGTTATGGCCCAAGACATTACCGCGCTGAAGAAAACAGCCAGCCAGCTGCGCGGCCGCATCATCGAGAATGCGCACCGCACCCAGACACCGCACCTGGGCTCCTGCCTTTCCTGCGTGGACATCCTCACGGCGGCCTATTTCGGTACGCTGCGCATTGATCCTTCCAAGCCGGCCGACCCGCTGCGGGACCGCTTCATCCTCAGCAAGGGACACGGCGCTGCCGCACTGTTCCAGGTGCTGGCCTTGCGCGGCTTCTACCCGATCTCGATGCTGGACGACTATGGCAAGGACGGCGGCATCTTCGCCGAACACCCCCCGACGCCTGATCACCTGCCCGGTATCGAGGCCGCCACCGGCTCGCTCGGCCATGGTCTGCCGATCGGCCTGGGCATGGCCCTGGCTGGTCGCATCCAGCAACAGCGCTATGACGTCACGGTGCTGCTGGGTGACGGCGAATGCAATGAAGGTTCGGTCTGGGAAGCCGCCATGATGGCCGCGGCCCAGCGTACCGGCAACCTGATGGTGCTGGTCGACTTCAACAAGTGGCAGGCCACCGGCCGCAGCGAGGAAGTGCTGGCCTTGAATCCGCTGGTGGACAAGTGGCGCGCCTTCGGCTGGGATGCGATGGAAATCGATGGCCACGACATGGCGACCCTGGTCGAGATCATGGGACGCCCGCGCGCACCCGAAGGAAAACCCATTGCCGTGGTGGCACACACCGTCAAGGGCAAGGGCGTCTCCTTCATGGAAGACGACAACAACTGGCACTACCGGATTCCCAATGCCGACGAAGTGGCCGCTGCCTATCAGGAACTGGGAGTACAGGCATGAGAAACGCGTTTGCAGACGAGATCACCAGACTGGGTAGCAGTGATCCGCGCGTGGTGCTGCTCTCGGGCGACATCGGCAACAAGCTGTTCGACAAGTTCAAGGCCGCCAACGGCACGCGCTTCCTCAACTGCGGCATCGCCGAAGCCAACATGATGGGCGTGGCCGCCGGCATGGCGCTGTCCGGCTTGCGGCCGGTGATCTACACCATCACGCCGTTCACCACCACGCGCTGCTTCGAGCAGATCCGCGTGGATGCCTGCTATCACAACGTCCCGGTGATCATCGTGGGGACCGGCTCCGGACTGTCCTATGCCGAACTGGGGCCGACCCACCATTCCTGCGAAGACCTGGCGATCATGCGGGTACTGCCCAACATGACGGTGCTTGCGCCTGCCGACGAAGTCGAGCTGCGCCAGTGCCTGCGTGCTGCGCTCAAGCTTGACGGCCCGGTCTACATCCGCATCGGAAAGAAAGGCGAGCAGATCGTTCCCAAGCAGGACGAGCACTTCGAGATCGGCCGCGCCATCAATGTGCGCAGCGGCAGCGATGTCTGCCTGATCGGTGCCGGTACCTTGCTGCCCACCGTGATGGCGGCAGCCGATTTGCTGCAGGCACGCGGCATCTCGGCGCGCGTGGAGAGCTTCCACACCATCAAGCCGCTCGATGAAGCCAGCCTGGAGCAGGCGTTCGCGGGATACGCGGTGGTGGGCGTGGTGGAAGAACACAGCCGCATCGGCGGCCTGGGCGGTGCCATTGCAGAATGGCTGGCGCGGCAGGAGCCCATGAAGGGGCGTCTGCTTGGCTTCGGCGTGGACGACAGCTTCATGCACGAGATCGGCTCGCAGGAATATGCCCGCGCCAAGTACGGACTGACCGCCGACAACATCGCCGCCAAGGTGGAGGCTGCGTTCCGGAAGACGGCAGGCTGAGATGCGCATCGGACTGGATTTCGACAACACCATCGTCACCTACGACTCGCTGTTCCACAAGGTGGCGACCGAGCAGGGACTGGTCCCGGCGAGCTTGCCGGTCTCCAAGCTCGCCGTGCGCGACTACCTGCGCGAAGCAGGCCAGGATGCCGTCTTCACCGAACTGCAGGGCGATGTCTACGGCGCCCGCATGGGCGAGGCCGAAGCCTTTGCGGGCGTGTTCGACTTCATCCGTCAGGCGTCTGTGCGGGGTGCCGAACTGCTGATCATCAGCCACAAGACCCGCTATCCCTTCAAAGGTCCGCAACACGATCTGCGTGCGGCGGCCACCGGCTGGATTGACGGCACGCTGCGCGCAGCCACCGGGAAGGACGCCGTGCAGGCCGTGTATTTCGAGCCGACCAAGGAGGCCAAGATCGCGCGCATCGCCGACTGCGGCTGCGATTACTTCATCGACGATCTGCCC
>NZ_DBIC01000204.1:0-13749 GCF_002296545.1 Herbaspirillum sp. UBA812
AGAGCCGCGCCTTCATGTCGCGCAGGCGCTCGATCATGTCTTCGCGGTCCTTCAGCTGGGTCTCGTATTTGTCCTTCAGTGATTTCTCGGCCAGCTGCTTTTCCAGCTCGGCGTGCATCAGCTTGCTCTTGAGTTCGTCGCGCTGTTTCTCTACCGCGCCGACGGCTTCGTTGACGGCCAGCTTCTGGGTCAGGGCGATGGAATCCATCTTCGCTTTGAGGGCCTGGATCTCGGCATCCTTCTCGCTGGCGGTCTGCTGCAGCTGCTGGGCCAGGCGCGCCTCGGCCAGTTGCTGCTCGGCGAGCTTTTCCCTGCGGGCCTGCTCCAGATCGTTGGCCAGCTTGTCACGCTCGCGCTCCACGTTGGCCATAGCTTCGGCCACGGCCATCTTCTGCGCCATCTCGCCGGCTTCCAGACGCGCTTTCAATTCCTGGATCTCGGCATCGCGCGCCGCGGCCGCCTTCTGCAACTCGGCTTCGGACTTGGCGCGTGCCAGTTCGATGGCGTTGCGCTTGTCCTGCTCGGCCAGTTCCAGACGCTCATGCAATTGCTGCTCGAAGGCGCTGTCGCGCACTTGCGAGAGGATGTCGGCGTAACCGGCTTCATCGATCTTGAAGGCTTTGCCGCAGTGGGGGCAGATGATGTCGTGCATGGCTGTTCGGGTCCTGTTCTTGACGGATGGCCGCTAGCTTAACGGATCACGCCCGTCATGCAGAGAGAGAAAACGAGGAAAGAAAATGGAAGAAAAGGCAGAAATGCGAAAAGCCCGCACAAGGCGGGCTTTTCTGAATTTGGTGGAAAGTGCAAGGTTTGAACTTGCGACCCCTGCAGTGTGAATGCAGTGCTCTACCACTGAGCTAACCTTCCGTACCTGACTGGCTTTTTGCTGCAGCGCCAATCGAGAAGCGAGATTATGCCAACGTTTTTCGGCCTGCGCAAGTGCTTCGTAAATAATTCTTCATTTTTTATCGACAGCGCTGCCGGGCAACGACAACGGCCTCACCACTGCGGCGCTTCACGCCGCTTCACGCCGCCTCTGCAGCCGCTTCCGGCGGCGGCGGTTCAAAGCGCCACACGCAGCTGCCGCGCGCTTCCTTGTCAAGCTGGTTGAGCACGTCTTCATGCAAACCCAGTTCTTCCTCGCTGGCGGCCACCACGATCACTTCGGCCAGCGGGGCCAGTTCCAGCTTGCCCTCGCCTTCGCTGACTTCTTCCTCCGCCCCCAGGTCCATGGTCAGCGAATTCTGGCCGCGCGTCATCGACAGATAGACTTCGGCCAGCAGCTCCGCATCCAGCAACGCGCCGTGCAGCACGCGATGGGCGTTGGAGATGCCGTAACGGTCACACAAGGCGTCGAGCGAATTGCGGCGGCCCGGGTGCAGCTCCTTGGCCATCTGCAGCGAGTCCACCACATCGGAGACGTGCTCCTTGAACGGAGGCAGGCCCAGCAAGGCCAGTTCCGCATCCAGGAAGCCGACGTCGAAAGGCGCGTTGTGGATGATGATCTGGGCACCGCGCACATAGTCCAGGAACTCGGCGGCAATCTGCTTGAAGGTCGGCTTGTCGGCCAGGAATTCGGTGGTCAGGCCGTGGACGGCCAGCGCGCCTTCTTCGGAGTCACGCTCGGGATTGATGTAGAAGTGAAGGTTCTTGCCCGAAAGCTGGCGGTTGAGCACCTCCACACAGCCGATTTCCAGGATGCGGTTGCCGTTGCGCGGCGAAAGGCCCGTGGTTTCGGTATCGAGGATGATCTGACGCATGCTTGCTCCTGCTGATGTTGTTTGCTGCTGAAACACTGATATGAAAGAAAACGCCGGAGCGGTCAGCCTATGCTGTCCACGCCCCGGTTGGCCAGCTGGTCGGCGCGCTCATTGCCGGCGTGGCCGTTGTGGCCGCGCACCCAGCGCCATTCCACCTGGTGCTGCTGCTGGGCGGCATCGAGCGCCTGCCACAGGTCGGCGTTCTTGACCGGCTCCTTGCTGGAGGTCTTCCAGCCGCGCGCCTTCCAGCCGTGAATCCACTCGCTGATGCCCTTCTGCACGTACTGGCTGTCGGTGTGCACCACCACCTCGCAGGGACGCTTGAGGGCGTTCAGGGCCTGGATCACCGCCATCAGTTCCATGCGGTTGTTGGTGGTATTGGGCTCGCCACCGAAGATTTCCTTCTCCTTGCCCCCGGCCACCAGCAACGCACCCCAGCCGCCACGGCCGGGATTGCCCTTGCAGGCGCCATCGGAATAAATCTCTACTTTGTCCATGCTCTTCACTTCAATCTGGTTGCGTATGCGCATTTGCGCATGACAGGCGGGCCGCGATGATACCTGATCGCGCCGACACGCCCTTGTTTCAATCGGTTTTGTGGATGCGGTTGGTCACCGGCACGCCGCGCGGGGCCTTCAGCTTCTGGCGCTGCAGGGCCGGGCCGATCAGGCGCATGCCGGGCACCCGCTTGATGGCCTGGACGATGTAGACCGCACCGAAATACGGCCACCAGCGGTCGCCGGCCTTCTCCATGAAACCGAAACGGTCCAGCCATTGCGCCGTCTCGCAGGGCGGCGCGTAGCAGCCGAAGTGGCCGCGGTTGACTTCCATGTTCAGCAGCTTCAGCCAGTCCTTCAGGCGCGGCAGGCGGATGAACTCGCCATCCTGCGGCAGGAAGTGCGCGCCGGTCAGGCGTCCGGCCACCTGGCGCATGCCCCACAGGCTGCTGGGATTGAAGCCGCAGATGATGACCTGCCCTTCCGGGATCAGCACCCGCTCCACCTCGCGCAGCACCTGGTGCGGCTCGGCGGCGAATTCCAGGACGTGCGGCAGCACCACCAGGTCCAGGCTCTGGGTGGCAAAGGGCAGTTCGCCGAAATTCTGCGTCACTACCTGGGGGATTTCCAGCTCGGATTGCCCTTCCACCGGCATGCGGTTGTCGGCCAGCCAGCGATAGGGCATGCGGTTGGCCTGCAGGGCGTGGATCTGGGGGGAACCGATCTGCACGGCGTTGAAGCCGAAGATGTCGGCTGTCAGCGCATTGAGGTGATGCTGCTCCCACTGGCGCAGGTAATCGCCGATGGGCGTCTGCAACCAGGCGGCCAGGTCTATAATTTCCGCGTTGTTCGCAGTCACAGCAGTTTCAGCCTTGTCAGCCATCTCTTCTTTCGCGCCTCATGACCCAGCCAGCCAAGCCAGCTCAAGCAGATCAGAAAACTTCATTGGACGTCCTGGCCGTACCGGCGTTCGACGACAACTACCTGTGGATCATCCATGACGGGCGCCATGCCGCCGTGGTCGACCCCGGCGACGCGGTCCCCGTCCTGGCCGCATTGCAGGCCGAGGGCCTGACGTTGGCCGCTATTCTACTGACTCATCACCACGCTGACCATGTCGGCGGTGTGGTCGAGCTGGCGCGCAGCGCCGTGAGCGACGAATTCCCTGTGATCCCGGTCTACGGCCCGGCACGCGAGCAATCCCGCATCAAGGGGATGACGGTCCCGCTGCACGGGAATGACGAAGTGACGATCCCTTCTCTGGGCCTCTCGCTGCAGGTCATCGACGTGCCCGGCCACACATTGGGCCATATCGCGTATTACTCGGCAGAACAGGGTTTTGTGTTCTGCGGCGATACGCTCTTCGCCGGCGGCTGCGGCCGCCTCTTTGAAGGTACCCCGGCACAGATGGTGGAATCGCTGGCCAAGCTGAGCAGCCTGCCGGGTAATACCCAGGTGTATTGCGCCCACGAGTACACGCTCTCCAACCTCAAGTTCGCCGCCGAGGTCGAGCCCGGCAATGCCGAGCTCAGCGCCCGCCTCCATCGCGAGCGCACCAAGCGGGACCAAGGGGAAGCCACCGTGCCGACCAGCATTGCCCTGGAGCGCGCGACCAATCCCTTCCTGCGCGCCAATGAAAAAGAAATCCAGGAATCGCTGCAAAAGGCGGGCCGATTGACGGAGTTGAATGAAGTTAGCAGCTTTGCAGCGCTGCGCGAATGGAAGAATACCTACAGATAACGCCAAATTGAGGACCAGTTAGACGCAAAAACCAGCGAAATCAAGGACTTGGCTTTGTAACAGAGGCCAATTTTTGCTTGACTGGCGAAAAGGGTCTTCCGTACACTCCTCCAATTCCCCAAATTGGGCACCAGTGTTTTTACGAACTTTTACGAAACGCTGTCCACTCTGCACCACGCCGGGGAAACTCGCAGCTTCCGACCTTGCATTACCGTCAACCTGCACGCGCCCGTGATCGGACTGATCCGGATTCCGCCGGCAGGAGGTGTCGAGCTTCATCTCAGCTCTGCAACGGAAGCGCCGCACCCAACTTTTGCCTCTGGCACAGGATATCGCCCACATGCAGCGTACTTTGAAACAACTCGCCATTGCCGCCCTGTTCTGCGCTGGTACCCCGCTGCTCTCCCACGCCAACGATATCTCGATCTACCCCGCCCCCTTCAATGCGATCAATCCCGAACTGGCCGGCAATGCCCTGCCAGGGATGAATGACATCGACATCTGGACGCGCATTCGCAAGGGCTTCGGGATTCCTGATCTGGACAATGCGCTGGTGGAGAGCCAGACCCAGTGGTACAGCTCCCGTCCCGACTACATCCAGCGCACCACGGTGCGCGCCTCGCGTTATCTGTTCCACGTGGTCCAGGAACTGGAAAAGCGCGGCATGCCCACCGAACTGGCGCTGCTGCCCTTCATCGAATCGGCCTTCAACCCGGAAGCCCTCTCCACCGCAAAGGCGGCCGGCATGTGGCAGTTCATCCCCTCCACCGGGCGTGACTACAACCTCAAGCAGAACATGTTCACCGACGAGCGTCGCGACGTGCTGGCCTCGACCGATGCCGCCCTGACCTATCTGCAGAAGCTCTACGGCATGTTCGGCGACTGGCAGCTGGCGCTGGCGGCCTACAACTGGGGCGAAGGTTCGGTGCAGCGCGCCGTGAACCGCAACCTGGCGGCCGGCCTGCCGATCGACTTCAATACGCTGTCGGCGCAAATGCCCAACGAGACCCGCAACTACGTGCCCAAGCTGCAGGCGGTCAAGAACATCATCGCCAACCCGGCCGCCTTCGACATCGCCCTGCCCAAGGTGGACAACCAGCCCTACTTCGTCACCATCGGCAAGACCCGCAATATCGACGTGAAGGTCGCCGCGCAACTGGCCGAGCTGTCGCTGGACGAGTTCAAGGCACTGAACCCGCAATTCAACCGCCCCGTCATCATCGGCGGCGAAGATACCAAGATCCTGCTGCCGGAAAGCAATGCCGAGAAGTTCAAGTCCAACATGTCCAAGTGGACCCAGGCTTTCTCGACCTGGACCGCGCACACCGTCTCCAGCGCCCGGGAGCGCATCGAGACCATCGCCAGCAAGTTCGGCACTACGCCTGAAGTGATCCGCAGCGTCAACCAGATCCCCCCGCGCATGGTCCTGAAGGCTGGCTCGACCATTCTGGTCCCGAAGAATGAAGAGACCGCCGCGCTCGATACCGACCTGACCCCGGAAATCGCCGACAACGCCCGTCTGGCCATCGCCCCGGATGTGCCGGAAACCCGCCGCATCTATGTCAAGGCCGGCAAGCGCGACACCCTGGCCGGCATCGCCAGCCGCTACCGCGTGAGCGTGGCGCAGATCAAGGAATGGAATGGCCTGAAGCGTGACACCCTGGCCGCCGGCCAGAGCCTGCAGTTGCAAGTGCCCAATGCCGCCGCCCACGCCGCACCGACCCGCGTAGCGGCCACGCACCACGCTGCCCCGGCACGCCGCCAGGTGGCATCGGCCAAAGCCCCGGTGCGCAAGGCTGCACCGGCACCGGCACGCAAGGTCGCCGGCAAGCCGCTGACGCTGGCCTCGGGCAACGGCGCCCGCAAGCAATAATCCGGAGGAAACCGGAGGAGACCCGGGCGGCTCGGCCGCCTACAACAAGAAGACGCGCCCCAAGCACGGAAGAACAATAACGACTGCAGTCTGCATGGACCCGAAGCCCCGGAGCTGATCCGGACTTCGGGTTTTCTTTTTGCCGGGCCGCTCAGTGCGCAGCTTCGGCGTAGGTGGCGGCGGCCACCAGGCGGCGTGTGTATTCCTGCTGCGGCTGCTTGAGCACCTGGTCAGCCGGACCGCTCTCGACCACCTTGCCATCCTTCATGACGATCACCTGGTGCGCCATGGCCTGCACCACGGCCAGATCGTGGGTGATGAACAGATAGGCCAGTCCATGCCGGCGCTGCAGGTCGGCCAGCAGTTGCAGCACCTGCTGCTGCACGGTCACGTCCAGGGCGGAAGTGGGCTCGTCCAGCAACAGCAGTTCCGGCTGCAGCACCAGCGCACGGGCGATGGCGATGCGCTGGCGCTGGCCGCCGGAGAATTCATGCGGATAGCGTTCCAGCACCGCTGCCGTGAGGCCGACTTCTTCAAGGGCGGAGACGATGGCCTCGCGTTGCTGCTCCGGCGTCTTCCCGGGATGATGCAGGGCCAGCCCTTCGCCCACGATCTGCTCCACCGTACGGCGCGGCGAGAGCGAGGCGAAAGGATCCTGGAACACCACCTGCATGCGCGCCCGCAAGGGCCGCAGTTCACGGCTGCTGCGCTCGGAAATCGGCGTCCCCTCAAAACGGATGCTGCCCGCCACGCTGGCCGCCGACAGCCGCAGCAAGGCCATGCCCAGCGTGGACTTGCCGGAACCGGATTCACCCACGATGCCGATGGTCTCGCCGCGCCGCAATTGCAGGTCGATGCCATCGACCGCATGGAAGGCGCGCTTGGCGAACCAGCCCTGCTTGATGTGATAGGTGCAGCGGACTTTTTCCGCCTGCAGGACGACGGGCGCTTGTGCCGGTACGTCGGCCGCATTGCGCTGCGGACGGCTCTGCAGCAGCTTGCGCGTGTACGGCTGCTGCGGATTGGCGAACAGCTCGGCGACGCTCGCGCTTTCGACCAGCTTGCCCTTCTCCATCACGCCGACGCGATCAGCGAAGTGGCGTACCAGGTTCAGGTCGTGCGAGATGATGAGCACGGCCATGTTCTCTTCGCGCTGCAACTGGTTCAGCAGCGCCAGGATCTGTACCTGGATGGTCACATCCAGGGCCGTGGTCGGTTCATCGGCGATGAGCAGCTTGGGCTTGCAGGCCAGGGCCATGGCGATCATGGCGCGCTGGCGCTGGCCACCCGAGAGTTCATGCGGATACGACAGCGCCCGGCGCGCGGGCTCCGGAATGCCGGTCTTTTCCAGCAGCGCTACCGCCCGCGTAGCGGCATCGCGCGCATTGAGGCCCTCATGCAGCATCAACACCTCGGCGATCTGGTTGCCGATGGTGAAGAGCGGGTTCAGGGCCGTCATCGGTTCCTGGAAGATCATCGCCACGTCATTGCCGCGCACTTGCTGCATCTGGCGCTCGTTCTTCTTCAGCACGTCCTGGCCGTCGAGCAGGATGCTGCCTTCGTAGCGCGCATCCTGGTTCAGCTGCATCACCGCCAGCGAGGACACCGTCTTGCCCGAACCGGATTCCCCAACCAGGGCAAATTTTTCACCGGGCGCAATCGTGAAGCTCACGCGATCCACCACCACGGTGTCGCCGAAGCGCACCGTCAAGTCCTTCACTTCCAGCAGCGGGGCGCTCATGCCTTCCTCCGTACGTCCAGGGCGTTGCGCAGGCCGTTGCCGATATTGGTCAGCAGCAGCAGGGTCACGGTCAGCACCACGAAGGTGGCCACCGCAATCCACCAGGCATCCAGATTGTTCTTGCCCTGGGCCAGCAGCTCGCCCAGGCTCGGGGTCGACGGCGGCACGCCCAAGCCGAGGAAGTCCAGGCTGGTCAGCGCCAGGATGGCCGCACTCATGCGAAACGGCAGGAAGGTCACCACCGTGGTCATGCTGTTGGGCAGCACGTGACGCCAGATGATGAGGCGATCGGGCAAGCCCATGGCGCGCGCAGCCTGCACGTATTCGAGATTGCGGTTGCGCAGGAAATCGGCGCGCACATAATCCGACAGGCTCATCCAGCCGAACAGGGAAAGCAGCACCAGCAGCAGTCCCAGACTGGGCTGGAAGATGGAAGAGAAGATGATCAGGAGGTACAGCTCCGGCATCGAGCCCCAGATCTCGAGCAGACGCTGGGTAATGAGGTCAGTGCGGCCAGCAAAGTAGCCCTGCACCGCACCGGCAGCCACGCCCAGGATCACGCCGATGAAGGTCAGCGCCATCCCGAACAGCACCGACACGCGGAAGCCGTAGAGCAGGCGCGCAAAGACGTCACGGCCACGGTCATCGGTGCCCAGCCAGTTTTCGGAGGAAGGCGCCGCCGGGTTGGGCTCCTTGGCGAAATAGTTCAGGGTGTTGTAGCCGTAGCGGTTGAGCGGATAGATCACCCAGTTGCCGTCCTTGCGGAATTGCTGTTCGATGAAGGGATCGAGATAGTCGGCGGGCGAGTCGAAGTCGCCGCCAAAATGCTTGTCTGAATAATCCTTCAGCATCGGAAACATCAGCTTGCCCTGATAGCTGGCCACAAGCGGCTTGTCGTTGGAGACCAGTTCAGCGCCCAGGCTCACGATGAAGAGAATGGAAAAAATCACCAGGCTCCAGTAGCCGGTCCGGTCGGCACGGAAGCGCAGCCAGATGCGGCGGCTGGGTGAGATGGAGGGGGTGGAGGGAGTGGCGGGGGTCGTCATGCTCATTTCGCCAGGCTTTCGAATTGGACGCGCGGGTCTGCCCACACGTAGCAAAGATCACCGACCAGCTTGACCACCAGGCCGATGAGGGTAAAGAGATACAGCGTGCCCATCACCACCGGATAGTCGCGCCGGATCGCCGATTCATAGGCCAGCAGGCCCATCCCATCGAGCGAAAACAGCGTCTCGATGAGCAGGCTGCCGGCGAAGAAGGAGGCGATGAAAGCCGAGGGAAAACCGGTGACCAGCGGAATCAGGGCATTGCGGAAGACATGCTTGTAGAGCACCTTGCGCTCGGAAAGCCCCTTGGCGCGCGCGGTCAGCACGTATTGCTTGCGGATCTCTTCGAGGAAGGTATTGCGGGTGAGCATGGTGATGACGGCAAAGGCACCGATCACCGAGGCAAAGACCGGCAAGGTGATGTGCCACAGGTAATCGGTGATCTTGCCCGTGAAGGAGAGGCTGGCCCAGTTGTCCGAGGTGAGGCCGCGCAGCGGGAACCACTGCACGAAGCTGCCGCCGGCAAACAGCACCAGCAGGAACACGCCCAGCACGAACCCGGGAATGGAATAGCCGACCAGCACCAGGCCGGTGGTGGCGGTATCGAAGCGACTGCCTTCGCGCACCGCCTTGGCAATGCCCAGCGGCACCGAGATCAGGTAGCTCAGCAGGAAGGTCCACAACCCGATGCTGATGGAGACCGGAAACTTGGATTTGACCAGGGTCCAGACATCGCCGTGGTGATAGAAACTCTTGCCGAGGTCGAAGGTGAGGAAGCCCTTGAGCATGGTCCAGAAACGTTCCACCGGCGGCTTGTCGAAACCGTAGAGCTGCTTGATCTCGGCGATGCGCTGCTCGTCGATGCCCTGCCGTCCGCGATAGGCCGAAGCTCCGCTGGCCGCCCCGCCACCGGAAGCTTCGCCGCCACCGCCGCGCCCTTTCATCTCCAGCATCGCCTGCTCCACCGGACCGCCCGGCACGAACTGGATCACCGCAAAGGTGATGGCCACCACGCCAAAGAGCGTGGGGATCATCAACAGCACCCGCTTCAAAATGTAGGACCAGATATTCATGCCTGCCACCATCCTCGTTCTTGTCCGGCGCGCGGGGCGCGGGTCTTGGTCTTTTCATTCATTTGTTGTCTCATCGCGCCTTCTCCTCCCACCAGGTGCCGATCACGTAGGGATCGGCCTGGTAATACAGCGGGGCCACTGCCGGAATGCCGAAGCGGTTCTGGTAGGCGATGCGGTGCGTGGAGGAATACCAGTGCGGCACCACGATGTACTTGTGCAGCAGCACGCGGTCCAGGGCGCGGGCCGCAGCGGTGAGCTTGACCCGCGTATCGGCGGCCACCACCGTCTGCACCAGCTGGTCCACCACCGGGTCCTTCAGGCCCCAGGCATTGTTGGAACCCTTTTCGTCGGCCGCGCGCGAACCGAACATGTCGAACAGTTCGTTGCCGGGGCTGCTGGTATCGGGGAAGCGCACGCTGGTCATGTCGAAATCGAAGTCTTCCATGCGCTTGGCCACCAGCGCGTAGTCGGCACTGCGCTGGACCACATCGATGCCCAGCGTGCGCAGGTTGCGCGCAAAGACGCTGATGACGCGCGACATCGAACTCTGGTCATCGAGGATCTCGAAGGACAGCGGCACGCCCTGGGCATTGCGCACGGCCCCGTCGCGATAGACCCAGCCGGCCTGGGCCAGCAATTCGCGCGCCTGGCGCAGGTTGGCGCGCAAGGAGGATGGCGGATTGGTCGAGGGCGGAACCGGTGCAGGACCGAAGACGGCCGGATCGACCTTCAGGCCCTTGGCCTGCAGCGACTTCAGCAAGGCCAGCTCATCGCCCTGCGGTTCACCGGTGGCCGCCAGCTGGCTGTTGTTGAAGAAGGAGTAGATGCGCGTGTACTGGCCGTAGAACAGCTGGCGGTTCATCCATTCATAATCCAGCGCCAGCCCGATGGCCTGGCGCACCCGCACATCCTTGAACTGGTCGCGGCGCAGGTTCATCACGAAGCCCTGCATGCCGGCGCCGTTGGAATGCTTGAATTCCTTCTTGACGATGCGGCCGTCGCGGAACTGCGGGCCGGTATAGCTGCGTGCCCAGTTCTTGGCGCTGTATTCCACCACCACGTCGAACTCGCCAGCCTTGAAGGCTTCCAGCCGTGCCAGGTCATCCTTGTAGAAACGGTAGACGATGCGCTCGAAGTTGAACATGCCGCGCCGGGCCGGGACATCCTTGCCCCAGTAGTCCGGATTGCGCTTGTAGATGATGCTGCGGCCGGTGTCGTAGCTTTCGATCAGGTAGGGACCGGTGCTGATGGGCGGCGTCAGCTGGATCTGGTCGAAGGGCGTGCCCTGGGCCCACTTCTTTGAGAAGACCGGCACGCTGGAGACGATCAGCGGCAACTCATGGTTGTTGCTGGCGAAATCGAAGCGCACCGTCGCGGCATCGACCACCACGCAGCCCTTCACATCGGCAAAGATCGATTTGTATTGCGGCGCGCCCTTGGCGATCAGGGTATCGAAGGAATACTTCACATCCTCGGCGGTGACCTTGTCGCCATTGTTGAAACGCGCCTTGGGATTGAGGTGGAAGGTCATCGACATGCGATCTGCTGCCAGCTTCATATCGTCGGCCAGGAGGCCATAAACGGTGGCCACCTCGTCGCCTGAGGAAACGGCCAGGGTCTCGAACATCAGCTGGTCGACGTTGGCGGCGGCCACGCCCTTCATCGACATGGGATTGAACTTGTCGAAACTGGTGCGGCGGTCCGGATTGGCCAGGTACAGCGTGCCGCGCCGGGGCGCATCCGGATTGACGTAGTCGAAATGGGTGAAGCCGGGCCCGTACTTGGGGGTGTCATACAGGGAAAAAGCGGGCTCGGCGGCGGCCGGGATGCCATGGGCCAGGGCGGCGGCCAGCAGGCAGGAAAGGAAAATCTTGGCTGTCTTCAGGGGCGGGACCATGCGGTTGTCTGTCTGCACTCTCGTGGGCGGTGATGTCTCGGGGGCAAGCAAGTCCCGCGCCTGATGGGCTCTGGCCGACTGCCTGCAGCCTGCAGGACGGGATCGGGAAACGATTTCCGTGTCGGGGCATTGTAAAGAGAGCAGCGATTACAGGGAAGCAATTAAAGCAACTTAACAAATGCAGCCTGGCCCGCTGCACCCTGCCCTGCCAGCGCCGCAAAGGTTGCCCCGCCTGCCGCTAGCCCCTACAATCCGGGTCTGTCCCATCCCGGCTGCCGCCCCGCGCGCTGCCGCTATTATTTACCGGCCGCGCCGCGCCTGCTTCTGCCAGCCAGAGGCGCACCGCACGCGGCGGACCCTACGGAGTCAACATGGCATTTCTGCAAGGCAAAAAAATCCTGATCACCGGCTTGCTGTCCAACCGTTCCATCGCCTACGGCATCGCCCAGGCGTGCAAGCGCGAAGGCGCTGAACTGGCCTTCACCTATGTCGGTGAACGCTTCAAGGACCGCATCACCAAGTTCGCCGAAGAATTCGACAGCAAGCTGATCTTCGACTGCGACGTTGGCAGCGATGAGCAGATCAATGCCCTGTTCGCCGATCTCGGCAAGTCCTGGACCCAGCTCGACGGCCTGGTGCACGCCATCGGCTTTGCCCCCTCTGAAGCCATTGCCGGCGACTTCCTGGAAGGTTTCTCGCGCGAAGGTTTCAAGATCGCCCACGATATCTCCGCCTACAGCTTCCCGGCCATGGCCAAGGCGGCCATGCCGCTGCTGTCCTCCAACGCCGCCCTGCTGACCCTGACCTACCTGGGTTCGGAACGCGTCGTGCCCAACTACAACACCATGGGCCTGGCCAAGGCCTCGCTGGAAGCCTCGGTGCGCTACCTGGCCGAATCGCTGGGTCCCAAGGGCGTGCGCGTCAATGGCGTCTCCGCCGGCCCCATCAAGACCCTGGCCGCCAGCGGTATCAAGGGCTTCGGCAAGATCCTGGGCGCCGTGGCCGCCACTGCCCCGCTGCGCCGCAACGTCACCATCGAAGACGTGGGCAATGCCTCGGCCTTCCTGCTCTCCGACCTGGCCTCGGGCATCACCGGCGAAATCACCTACGTGGACGGTGGCTTCTCCCGCGTGGTAGGCGGAATGGCAGAGTAATTGCCGGATTAAGCAAGCGTCCCCCACAATAAAGAGACAGTTTCTCGAAATAGCCTCGTGCTAATTCCGATGTTTTAGGGTATGATTCGCCTTGTGCATTGCAATAACCAATGCACAGGCGAATCGGACGTGAAATCTGTCCTGCAGCGTTTCCAGCCGTATTTGTCCAAGCAGCTTCGCAAGCCTTACCTGTCATTACGACAAGTTCCCAGTAAAAGCCCCCCGCCCCTGGCATCCCTTGATGATGCCGTCCCGGCGCAAAGCTTTTGTGCCGAAATTTCTTTGTATTTTTCATAGTCATTTCGTCGGTTGGCGTTGCTTTTTTTCGTTCAGGCACTCGATGCCCGGCGCGCTTGCGTGCGCCCGTCTCGTGCCTGGCGTTCACTTTCACGAAAGAGATTATGACTTTTGAAGCACTCGGCCTGAACCCTTCGATCATCAAAGCCCTGACCGAAGCAGGCTATACCTCCCCGACCCCGGTCCAGGAAAAGGCCATCCCCGCCGCCATCAGCGGCCAGGATCTGCTGGTGTCCTCGCAGACCGGCTCGGGCAAGACCGCCGCTTTCATGCTGCCTTCGCTGCACCAGCTGGCAGACCTGCCGCAGGCACCGCAAGCAGCCCGTACCCCCAACCAGGAACGCCAGGCTACCCGTGCCCGTGGCGAGCGTCCGCGTTACCAGCCGGCACAGCCGAAGATGCTGGTGCTGACCCCGACCCGCGAACTGGCCCTGCAAGTGACCACCGCCACTGACAAATACGGTGCCTACATGCGCCGTGTGCGCGTGGTGTCCATCCTGGGCGGCATGCCTTATCCGAAGCAGATGCAACTGCTGTCGCGCAACCCGGAAATCCTGGTGGCGACCCCGGGCCGTCTGATCGACCACATGGAGTCGGGCAAGATCGACTTCTCGCAGCTGCAGATCCTGGTGCTGGACGAAGCCGACCGCATGCTGGACATGGGCTTCATC